>JAENXG010000253.1 GCA_016649675.1 Methyloceanibacter sp. | reverse complement strand
GGCATCCTCGTCGTCCTCGATGACGAAGAGCGGGGTTTTGCTCTCGCTCAAAACGGAGCTGATGAAGCTGCCGACGCGGCCATGGCCGACCAGCACCACATGGCCGGTTTGGCTCGTCGGACGGATCGGCTCGCGCATCGGCGTCGCTTGCTCCTCGGCCACCGGCGCCGCCTCGGCAAGCGCCTTCTCCCGTCTTGCCGCGTAGACGTCCAGCGCGGCGAAGAGGAGCGGATTGAGGAGAATGGTGATGATGGCGCCGGCGAGAATGAGATCGCGGCCTTCTTCCGGCAGGAGCCCAAGGATCAAGCCGAGATTGGCGAGAATGAAGGAGAACTCGCCGATCTGCGCGAGCGAGGCGGTGATCATCAGCGCGGTCGGGCGCGATTGCCCGAAGAAACGCACGACGAGATAAGCGGCGATCGATTTGCCGACCAGAATGATGAGCACCGTGGCGAGAAGCGCCAAAGGCGCCTGGACCACGATCCGCGGGGTGAACAGCATGCCGACCGAGACGAAGAACAGCACCGCGAAGGCATCGCGTAGAGGCAGCGATTCCGTCGCCGCCTGCTGGCTCAAGCGCGATTCGCTCAGCATCATGCCGGCGAAGAAGGCCCCGAGTGCGAGCGAGACGCCGAACAGCTCGGCCGCGGCATAGGCCACGCCGAGCGCGATCGAGAGCACGGCGAGGCGAAACAGCTCGCGGCTGCCAGTATGAGCGACGTAATGCAGGATCGCCGGGATCAGCCTCTTGCCGACGAGCAGCATGACGGCGACGAAGATGCCGAACTTGCCGAGCATGATGGTGATGGTGCGGACAATCTCGGCGGCATCGGGAGCGGTCGCAGCGCCGTGAAACATGCCGGCGAGCCCGGGCAGGAGGACGAGCACGAGCACCATGCCGATATCCTGCACGATCAGCCAGCCGACGGTGATCTTCCCGCGCTCGGTCTCGACGAGCCGCCGCTCCTGCAGGAGGCGCAGCAGCACCACGGTGCTGGCAACCGACAGCGCGACGCCAAAGATGAGCCCGGCGCCGGGGGCCCAGCCGAGCCACCAGCCGAGAACCATGCCGAGCGGGGCGGCGACCAGGCCTTGCGCCAGCGCGCCCGGGACGGCGATGCCGCGGACCGACAGCAGATCCTCAAGCGAGAAATGCAGCCCCACGCCGAACATCAGGAGGATGACGCCAACCTCGGCGAGCTGGTTTGCGATGTTCTGGTCGGCGACGAAGCCGGGGGTGAACGGCCCGATCAGGATGCCCGCCACGAGATAGCCGGCGAGCGGCGGAAGCTTGAAGCGATGGGCGAGCACGCCGAGGCTGAAAGCGAGCACGAGGCCAATCGCGATGGTGGAGACGAGCGGCGGCACATGCATCGAGGAGGCCTCGGGCCAAAGGCGTGGTCACACCTAGCCTGACAACGAATGACGCCGCCGACAATCATTTTAGCTTGCTCGCGACGGCGCCATCGGCAACGCCCGATCGTCGCTGCAAGCCGGCCTGCGAGCTCGGCCGAGACTGGTCTAACCCCCCTTTTGCGTGCTTTAATGAACCCGTGAGTGCGTTCGACTACAGGGCTCCCGCCGAGCTTTACGCAAGCGCGAGCAAGACCGGCAAGCGGCCGATGCGCTATACGCGTTTCAACAGCGCCGCCGAGGCGATCAAATACGCCGTCGAGGAGCTGCCGCCGGAGCTTCTCATCGGCAGCACCCTCGAGGTCAACGAGGAGCGGTTCGACGGCTTCGGCATCAGGGCGCTGTATGAGAGCGCGAGCTATCCCTTGCGTCGGCGGAAGTCGGGCTAGAACGACGGGGGGAACGGCTTCACCACCCTTTCGCTCCTCATCCCTGATTTACCGAGCGCGCAGTCTCTACTTGACAGGATGGGACGCGGCATCCATGTTCCCCCTGCAATGATTGCTCGCGATCGCGCGTAGCTGCCGCCCAAAAATCGCGGCGCCTCATCCCGAGACAATTTCCCAATAAATCGTCTGTCCCCAGTTATGCGCGTGGGGTGAGGCAAAACGCTGATCACGACCGCGCATGCCATGCGCGGGCCCGGGCTCGGCGTACAAGGAACATTTATAAGTGACACTATCTTTCGACGGCCTCGGCCTGGCCGAGCCCTTGCGGCTCGCGTTGAAGGCCGAAAACTATCTACAGCCGACCCCCATCCAGGTGCAGGCTATCCCGCTTCTCAACGAAGGCAGGGACTTGCTCGGCATCGCCCAGACGGGGACGGGCAAGACCGCCGCCTTTGCGCTTCCCATCCTGCAACGTCTTTCGCAACAGCGTTTGCCGCGCACGCCGGGCTCACCGCACGCCCTGATCCTTGCTCCGACCCGCGAGCTCGCCGGCCAGATCGGCGAACGCTTCGCGGCCTATGGGCGCGACCTCCCGTTGCGCACGGCCGTCATCTTCGGCGGCGTCAATCAAACGCGTCAGGTGAAGGAGCTCGCGCGCGGGGTCGACATCCTGGTCGCGACACCGGGTCGCCTGCTCGATCTATGCAACCAGCGTCATATAAGGCTCGACAAGGTTTCGATCCTGGTGCTCGACGAGGCCGACCGCATGCTCGACATGGGTTTTGTCCGTGACGTGCGGAAGATCGTCGCGCTGTGCCGGACCAAGCGGCAGACGCTTCTGTTCTCGGCGACCATGCCGCCCGATATCGCCAAGCTCGCCCAAGACATTCTCACCTCCCCGGTCCGCGTCGACGTCTCGCCGGCCACGATCGCGGTCGATCGCATCGAGCAGCAGGTGTTCTTCGTGGGCACATCGGCCAAGCGTACCCTCCTGACCGAGCTGCTCGCCGACCCCGCCATGGACCGGGTGCTCGTCTTCACGCGCACCAAGCACGGCGCCGACAAGGTCTGCCGGCATCTCCTGCAGTCCGGCATCGCGACCGAGGCGCTGCACGGCAACAAGGCGCAGAACGCACGGGTGCGTGCCCTCGACGCCTTCCGCGCCGGCCGGGCGCGCATTCTCGTCGCCACCGACATCGCGGCACGCGGCATCGATGTTCCCGGGATCTCCCACGTCATCAATTTCGAGCTGCCGAACGAGCCGGAGAGCTACGTGCACCGCATCGGGCGCACCGCCCGCGCCGGCGCCGGAGGTGCTGCCCTGTCGTTCTGCGATCACAGCGAGCGGCCTTATCTGCGCGCCATCGAGTCCTTGATGCGCCGCAAGGTGGCCGTTGCCGAGCATCGCCTCAGCGAGACGCCGTCGGCGTTGCCCGAGCAGCCGCGGCCGCAACATGCGAGGCCCGCCGCACCGGCAGGGGCCAAGCGCCGCCAAGGGTTTCGCGGCCGTCGCTTCGGCGGCGCGTCGGGCGCAGCGCCCTCGTCTTCCAATCGCCGGGAGGCCTTTCGCCATTAAAGGAGAACCGAGATGAGCAAACCTCCTTCGTCAGCCGCGCGGCGCAATGCCGAGGCGATGCTGAGCCAGACCAAGAAGCGGGAATCGACCTTCAAGCTCGAGCAGGAGCGCGAGCACGAGGCGATGGCGCTTAAGACGGCAAGGCTGCGCGAGCTGCGCTTGGCCAAGGAGGCGGCCGAGAGGGAAACCGCCGCGGCGGCCCCTCCTCCGCGTCCGAAAGTCCGGCGATCGAAGCAGACCTGACCCCAGAGCGGGATGAGGACATCAGATGGCTTTCAAACCAAACTACAATCAGCAACGCTCGGACCGTAACCGCGCCAAGCTGCAAAAGAAGCAGGAAAAGATGAAACGTCTCCAAGAGGAGACGGCCAAGCGCAAAGCGGCTCGCAGCGACCAGCCGGACGCTGACCAGCCGGACTCCAATCAGCCGGACCCCCAAAAGGGTCCCGGCGAGACCTAGCCTAAGGTGCTAACCATGGCCAAGAGACAGCAAGCTCAGCAGCAGAACGGCTTTGTGCTGTTCGACGTCCTCTATGAGGACGGCACGCAGACCTCGAACCGCAAGGTGCCCGCCGCCGACCTCGGCGGCCTGGACGGCGAT
>JAENXG010000493.1 GCA_016649675.1 Methyloceanibacter sp. | reverse complement strand
GTCATTGCTTCTTGAATATCGAGCGCGCTTTGCACCGCCTCGGTGACGCTCGAGAACTCCATCAGGAGTCCGTCTCCGGTCGTCTTGACGAGACGGCCGCGATGCTCGGCGATCTTCGGATCGATCAGCTCGCTGCGGAGCGCGCGGAGCTGCGCAAGCGCCTCATCGGTCTTCCATGAGCCGCGAGTAGCCGACCATGTCCGCCGCAACGATAACGGCGAGCCAGCGCGAAAGCACGTCTTTAGCCATGACCCACCCCAATGGCTAACAATAATAAGCCAAAATCCTGGATTGTATCGATGAAATTCGCGTGAAAGCACAGGAGAGGCTGACTTGGGGGAGGACAGCCCGCGCTGAATTAACTGTTCCGATTTGGATCAGCCGAGGCTACCATCCTATGGGGCAGGATTGGGGCTGGGCACTCCCATCTTGCCTCCGGGAAACCCAAATCCCCCACCAAGTTCATGAGCATGTTCCCCGCCGACGACCGCCAGGAGGCCACGATAGAGCCGCGTAGAGAGCAGACGTTCAACGCCGAGCAACTCGGGTGGCGATTCGCGTTGGGGACGGCCCTCATCGTCGGGGGCTATGGCGCCTGGTCGCTCATTCCCTTCGTCATCGAGGCCGACCTCGAGCCGAGCGTCAAGGCGGCGCTGTCGGGTCTGTTCGGAGCGACGCCGTTCCTCACCAAGGTGGTCGCCGTCGGCCTGATGGGGAGGCCGGCCTATAATTTCCTGAAGCGAACCGTCTTTCAGTTCCTCCGCCGGGCCGCGGGCCGCCCGGCCGAGTGAGGCGCTGAAGCAGGGCGCGGCTACGGTCGAGCCGCTTACGAACGAAGCCTCACTTCTTTGGCTGTTGGGCGCTTTCCCAATCGGCTTCAGCATCGACCAGCATTTTGTCGAAACTGTCATTGGTCGTCATCACCGTTATCTCTTGCCCGAACTTGTCGGCCAAGGAGCGGCAGGGCGATTTCTTGGAGAAGGCGACGAACATCTCAGCGGTGAGGAGCGCCTGGTCCAGCGCCACGACCTTATCCTTGATTCCCTCTTTGGCCGCTTCGGCAAGACCTGGATAATAGCCGGCGATCAGATAGTCCGCTTTTCCGGCCAACAGGTCTTTGAAGGCGGCGTCGATACCGGCAGCGCGGGCGACATCGAGCTTGTCCTTCATGAAGGCGTCAAAATCCGTGCCGTAGCTCTCGCCCTGATTGGTGACGCCCTTCTTGCCGATCAGATCGTCCTGCCCTTTGAAGTCGAATTCCTTGCCCTTGACGACGAACACCGACACGTCGTCGTACGTGAAGGCCGGCTGGACATAATCGAGATATTTAGCCCGCTCGTCGTTGTAGTAGATGCCGAAGATCATATCGGCCTTGCCGTCGCGCGCCGCGGCTTGAGCGTCCTCCCAAGACCCCATGTATTTCGATTCGAGCGGGATGTTGAGCTGCTTGGCGACGGCCTCGACCAGCATCGGCGCCGCGCCAACGATGTTGTCGCCGTCCTTATAAGCGATCGCCGGATATTGCGGATGGCCCGTCGCGATGATCTTGGCGCACTCATCTGCGGCGAAGGCGGCATTACCCGTCAGCGCCAGGGCCACGAACACGCTCAAGCAGAGAAATCTTTTCATGATCAAGGTTCCTTGTTCGATATCGGAGGGCGTAAGGACAGGGGGAGCGTCCAGTCCAGCGCGACAGCCGCTCAGGTTGCTCTATTTTACCGCCCTTTCATCTGCGCCTTGATGCGATCCACCTCGGCTTGCGAGACCTTCCCGGCTTGAACCAGCGCCTGCACGCAGGCCGGCGACAGGCTCGGGCCCGCCTTTTTCATGCACAGGTTAAGAGCGTTGGATTGCAGTCCGTAGTCTCCGCAGAATTTTTTATAGTCGTTGGCGCAGTTGTTCTGCATGCCCTGGGTGATGGTCCCTGCCTG
>JAENXG010000476.1 GCA_016649675.1 Methyloceanibacter sp. | reverse complement strand
CTTACGCGGTCGCACGTTCTAGCCCCGACGAAAAAACAGCGACGCAACGGAGGCATAAAACCATGCGCGGCGTTCTCCTGTGGCTCATCGGCATTCCCATTCCGATCATCATTCTTCTCTGGCTGTTCGGCGTCCTGCACTAGGGCTTTCGCTCTAGGCGCACAGCTCCCTAGCGTGTCGGCTCTGCCGCTCCGCGCAGCAGACGCCGCACACACATCACCTCGTACCCTGCCGCCTTGATGCGGGCTCTCGCCTCGGAGAAGGGCTCAGCCTCGACCGCCATGTGATGGGCATTGGCGTGGAGGAGCTCGTTCGGGCTCGTCATGATCCCCACATGCCCTTCCCAGAACACGAGATCGCCGCGGCGGAGCTTTGCGCCCCCCTGCCAGTCGACGGGGTGCCCGAGTTCAGCCGCCTGCATGTCGGCATCGCGCGGCACTGCCACGCCAGCTGCCTCGGCGGCGAGCTGCACCAGCCCTGAGCAATCGAGGCCGACACTGGTGCGACCCCCCCAAAGATAGGGCGTGCCTCGAAACGCCTCGGCCACCGCCACGTAATCGGTGGCAGCCTCGCCGATCGGCAGAGCATGGCGGGCAAAGACATAGCCTCCTCCGGCGAGCGCAAGGAACCTGCCCTCCTCCGCCGTAACGGCGACGAGAGCGTTCAGGCTGAGAAGCGCAAGCGGCGGCACCTTGCCGTCGGGTTGCGGGTAGACGTAAGTGCGGAGCGCCGAGACCCGATGCGTAGGCGCGACGAGGGCGTGGGTCAGTCCCTCGCTCGGCATGTAGCCGACATAGCCATCGCGGGAGAGCTGCACCCAGGCCCAGCCCTCGCTCTCCTCGTAGAGGGTAACGGTCTCGCCGAGCAGCGCCTCGGTGTCGAGGGTGGCATCGAAGCGCGGCTCCCGCCGCAAGGGCAACGCGGGGGCAATCACTTGACGGGTCTCGCCTCGCACATAGCGTTCGGCCTTGATCAAGCCGCGCAATGTCTCGGCCGCAAGATCCTCGCGATAAGCGTGGCGGCGCGGATCGGGCAAGACGCCGCCGATCACGACGTTCCGAGCTCTTGACGGAAGAACTGATAGAGCGCGCGGGCCGCTTGCGGCTCGCCGCCTTGCGGGCGTCCCGGCTGCTCGCGCGGGACCCAGCCGAAGATGTCGAGATGAGCGAAGCGCTTCGACTCATGCACGAAGCGCTTCAGGAACAGCGCCGCGATCACCGAGCCCGCGAACGAGCTTTCGGCGATGTGGTTCACGTCGGCGATCGAGCTCTTGAGCAGCTTGTCGTAGGGCATCCAAAACGGCATGCGCCACAAAGGATCGCCGGTGGCCCGGCCTGAAGCCAACAGGCCCGCCGCGAATTCCTCGTCGTCGGTGTAGAGCGGCGGCAGATCGGGCCCGAGCGCCACCCGCGCCGCCCCGGTCAAGGTGGCGATGGTGATGAGATAGTCGGGCGCCTCCTCCTCGGCGAGGCTGATGGCGTCGGCAAGCACGAGCCGGCCTTCGGCGTCGGTATTGCCGATCTCCACCGTCATGCCGTTCCGGCTCGTCAATACGTCGCCCGGGCGGAAGGCGTTGCCGGCGATGCTGTTCTCGGCGGCAGGGATCAGCACGCGAAGCCGCATCGGCAGCTTGGCCCGCATGACGAGGAGCGCGAAGGCAAGCGCCGAGGCGGCGCCGCCCATGTCCTTCTTCATCAGCACCATGGCGCTTCCCGGCTTGATGTCGAGACCACCGGTGTCGAAGGAGATGCCCTTGCCGACGATGGTGACCTTGGGAGCGTGCTCCGACCCCCAGCGCAGATCGATGAGCCGGGGGCTGCGGTCGCTCGCCCGGCCCACGGCGTGGATCATGGGGAAGTTGTCGGCGAGGAGCCCGGAGCCCTCCGTCACCTTGACGCTTCCGCCAAAGTCGTTGGCAAGCTCGCGCGCGGCGGCCTCGAGCTCGGCAGGGCCGAGATCGTTGGCGGGCGTATTGATGAGATCGCGGCCGAAATAGAGCGCCTCGGCAAGAGCGAGAACCTGGTCTCTGCTCGCCCCCTCCGGCAGGACGAGG
>JAENXG010000326.1 GCA_016649675.1 Methyloceanibacter sp. | reverse complement strand
GTGGAGCAGGCTGACCGGGATGGAATCGGGCGCGAAATCCTCGAGGATCAAGCGGAGCGACTGGTCGGCCACGCTGCTTGCGAGCTGATAGGACAGCACCCGCGTGATGCCGAGTCCTGCCTTGGCGGCATCGATGGCAGCTTCAGCGGTGTTAACGATGAGCCGCGGCCGTACCACAATTCGCTGCTGGGCCTTGCCGCCGGGATAAACCCATCGGTCAGCAGGCGACAGCGCCGTGAAGCTGATGCAGTCATACTCGCCAAGCTCGCGCGGCGAGGACGGCACGCCGCGCTCGGCCAAATAAGCGGGGCTGGCGCAGGTCACCTGCCTGATGGCGCCGACCCGCGTCGCCATCAGCGAGGAGTCGGGCAGCGCTCCGATGCGCACCGAAACATCGAGGTTCTCCTCGATCGGATCGACCACCCGATCGAGCAGCAGCAGGCGCAGCGTGACGCGCGGAAAGGCTTTGAGGAACTCGGTCGCGATCGGCAGCACATGCAGCCGGCCGAACACGACCGGTGCGGTTAAGGCCAACTCGCCTTGCGGCTCCCCCTGCTCTCCGGCGATACGCAGTGACGCCGCCTCGAGCTCGGCAAGGATGCGACGGCTGGATGCCAAATAATGACGGCCGGGCTCCGTGAGCGCGAGCTCGCGCGTGGTGCGGGTGATGAGGCGGACCCCGAGCTGATCCTCGAGCGCCGCCAAGTGCCGGCTCACTGTGGTCAACGGCATGCCGAGACGCCGTCCGGCCGCCGACAGGCTGCCGGTGTCGGCAATGGCGACGAAGACCTTGAGGGCGCCGAGCTGGTCCATGAGCGGGATACTTCCGTATATCGGAAGAGTAAGTCCCATACTTACATCCTGCTGCCGTTATTGGGGAGGGGCGTACCGGAACCGCAGGCGGCATTCGGCCGAATAGTCGAAGAAAGTCACTTGGCCTTGGTGACGGGCGCCGCTGGGCTGGCGAACAGCCAGCCGAACAGCCAGGCGGCAGCGAGCGCGCCGAGAAGCTCCGCCACGATGAAGCCCGGAACGTCGCCAGGGGCAATTCCCGCGAACGTGTCGCTGAGCGACCGGGCGATGGTCACCGCCGGATTGGCGAACGAGGTCGAGGCGGTGAACCAATAGGCGCTCGTGATGTAGAGGCCGACGGCCGTCGCCACCGCCTCGGGCTTGAAGCGGACGCAGCCGAGAATGGTCGCAATCAGCCCGAAGGTGGCGATGAACTCGCCCGCCCATTGCCCGAGGCCGGTCCGCGCCTTTGAGCCGAATTGCAGCAGGTCGAGACCGAACATGAGATGGGCGGCGACCGCGCCGAGGCATCCACCCACGATTTGCACCGCGATATAGGCGAGCGTGGTGCGGCGGTCGAGCTCGCCCCGCAGCATCATCACGAGGCTCACCACGGGATTGAAATGGGCGCCGGAGATGGGCGCAAAGATGGTGATGATGACGAACAGGACGGCACCGGTCGCGATCGTGTTGCAGAGGAGCGCGATGGCCGCGTTACCGCCGGCGAGCTTCGCCGCCATGATGCCGGAGCCGACCACCGCCATGACGAGGATGAAGGTGCCGAGTGCTTCCGCCGTCAAGCGGCGGGTCAGATCGAAGCTCATCGTCTCCCCTCCCCGCGTTCTGCCGCTAGCAACAGCCGCTATCCCCGCTCGACTTGGACGGAGACACAGTCGTGGCGAAGGGGATCGACGTTCCGCATCCGGGAAAGATGCCGTAATGGGTGGCGAAATCGCCGATGAAATCGAAGTGGGGAGCAAAGCGCGTATCGGCGAGCATGCGCCAGGTGTTGCCGCAGACCGGGAACACCTTGCCCCGCTCGATCAGATGGTGCCCGTCGAGCGCGAAGGCGTCGGGCTCTTCGGCGGCGCCGCCTCGGTAGACGACCGCCTGGCCGTAATCCTCGCAGGCCGTCTCAAGCCCCTCGAGCTTGAACAGCCGATAGGTCGCCGAGAAGAATTGCGCCTGGCCGAGCTTCCGCTTGATCGCCTCGTTCTTGATGTCGAGGGGCCGGCTGGTCACGAGCCGCGGATCGAGGAACCCGGCCTGCTTCGCCATGGGCAGGAAATCGTTCCAGTAGAGCGCCCCGCCGAGGCACTCGCCATAAAGCACGGGATCGGCCCTGACCGTGTCTGACAGCCGACGGTCGCAATAGACGTCGGCGAAATAGAGCTCCCCGCCAGGCTTGAGCAGATTGAAGGCGCCGCGCAGCACGGCAGGCTTGTCGACCGAGAGATTGATCACGCAGTTCGACACGACCACGTCGAAGCTTGCTGGCTCGAGCCCAAGCTCATCGAGCTTCTCGATATAGCCCTTGAGGAAGGTGACATTGCGCCGCTCATGGCCGAACTGCCGCATATGCCAATCGATATGCGTCTCGGCCGTCGCCAGCTGCTCGTCGGTCATGTCGACGCCGACCACCTCACCCGAAGGCCCCACAAGCTGCGCCATGAGATAGACGTCGCGGCCTGAGCCCGAACCGAGATCGAGCACGCGGGCGCCCTCGAGCGCCGCCGGCACGACGATGCCGCAGCCATAATATTTGGCCCTCACCTCTTCATGCACATTGGCGAGCAGCGGCTCGAGATGGGCAGGCACGCTGCCCCCGTCGCAGCAGGCCGAGGTCTTCAAGTCCTTCGACCCTTTCAGGACCTTGCCATAATAGTCCTTCACGACTTCGAGATTCATCTCATTGCTCCCTGCCCGTCAGGCCCCTACGAATTTGGCCTGACCTTAACAGCAGTCTCGTTGGGTCCGCAGCACACGGCGGCGCACAGCTCCGTGAATGATGTGTGTCCTTGGCGGCGTCAGCGCGGGGCGCCCCGGAAGCCGGTGGCGAGGACGTAGACCTCGGCTGAATCGGAGCGCGAGGCCTTGGGCTTCACATGGTGCACCTTGGCGAAGCCCTGCTTCAGCCGCGTCACCAGATCCTGGCCGGCGCCCCCTTGCAGCACCTTGGCGAGGAAGACTCCACCCGGCGCCAGCACATCTTCGGCGAGATCGAGCGCGGCTTCGGCAAGCGCCATCACGCGCAGATGGTCGGTCTGCTTGTGGCCCATGGACGGTGCCGCCATGTCCGAGAGCACGATGTCGGCGAGACTGCCGCCGAG
>JAENXG010000279.1 GCA_016649675.1 Methyloceanibacter sp. | reverse complement strand
GCGATCATCTATGCGGCAGGGCGCGGTTTTCCCGCCGTCGTTCGCCTGCTTCTCGACCAGGGTGTCGACGTCGATGCCCATTACGGGAACGAGCTCACGGCGCTGATGTGGGCAGCGGGATATTCCGATGAGGCCGGCGTGGACGACGTCATGGAGGTCATGACGCTGTTCCTCGATCGCGGCGCGCGGATCGACGATCAGGACAATCGCGGCCGCACGGCGCTCATGATCGCGGCCGAGCTCAACCACGCGGCGGCCGTCGATCTGCTGCTCGCCCGCGGCGCCGACAAGACCCTCAAGGACAAGCAGGGAAAGACGGCAGGCGATCTCACCTCGCTCACGGCGCTGCGCGAGAAGCTCGCCGGCCAGTAGGCGCTAGCGGCCGTTGCCGAGATAAGCCTCGATCTGCAGGCCGGCGAGATATTGTGCGAGCACGGCAAGATCGTCGGGCGAGGTCGCCTTCATCAAGTCCGACATGCCGGGATTGTTGCCGCGCGTCTTGTCGCGAAAGTCATTCATCGTCTTGAGGAGATAGTCGTGGTTCTGGCCGGCAAGCCGGGCGGTTGTGCCATCACCTTGAAAATAGGCGAGGTGACAGCCCGGGCACCCGACCGAGGCCGCGGTCGCCTGCGCTTTGGCGGCAATGTCGGCCGGAGCGATCGGCTGCTGCAAATTGGGCCATTTCAGCTTCGAGAAATAAGCAGCAAACGCGTTGATGTCGGCCTTATCGATCGTCGCGGCGATGGGCGACATCAATTCGTTCTTGCGGGCGCCGCTCTGGAAGTCGCGAAGCTGATAGATGAGGTAACCCTCATTCTGCCCCCAGATGACGGGAAAGGTTTTCTGAATCGGGATGCCTTGCTCGCCGTGGCAGGCAGCGCAGATCTTCGCCTTGTCCTCGATCGCGTCGGCAGCAAGCGCGCTCTGGCCGATGAGCATCAGCGCCGCGAGCAGAGCCGCGCGTCCGTAGTGTGCGGGGAGGGAAGAGAGCAGCATCGCCACGACCTATCTTCAGCCAGGTCCAAGCTCCGTCATGAAAAGGACGGGGCATTGGCGATGCCCCGTCCCTCAGTCTTGCATGCCTAACGTCAAGCAGACAACGTAACGATCAATCCGTCGTGAAGGCGATGATGTTGTTGCCGCGCTTGAAGTCGATCTGGGTGTTACCACCCGCGCCGACCACGATGTATTGCTTGCCGTCCACCGCGTAGGAGGCCGGCGGCGCATTGACGCCAGCACCTGCGAAGAACGACCACAGCACCTTGCCGCTCGCCGCGTCATAGGCCCTGAACCAGCCGTCGCCTTCGCCGGTGAACATGAGGCCGCCCGCAGTGGTGAGCGCGCCGCCCATCATCGGCAATGGCGTCTTCACCTGCCATTTGATTTTGCCGGTGTTGTAATCGACGGCGGTGACGTTGCCGAACGACGCCTCGGTCTGGATCACCTTGAAGGCGCCGCCGAGCCACAGCTTGCCGCCCGGATAGGGCGAGCTCTCGACTTGGTAGGTCATCGGCTGGTGCAAGTTGACCGCGTAGGTCAGCCCCAGCTCCGGGTTGACCGCCATCGGCGACCATTCGACACCGCCATTGGCACCCGGCAGCATGCGTGCACCTTCGGCTGTCGGCAACGTATACATGCCGTCTTGCGACACCATCGGCTCGGAGAAGCGAATGAGGCTGCAATCCTTGCGGCTGTTGACATAGACGTGCCCGGTCTTGCCGCCGTGAATGACGGCCGGCACGACGTTGCCGTCCTTGTCCTTGGCATCGACCAGCACTGTCGGGCTCGTGTCGTCGAGATCCCAGAGGTCATGGGGGATGTACTGGAAGTGGCAGGCATATTTGCCGGTATCGAGATCCACCGATACGAGCGACTCCGTGTAGAGATTGTCGCCGGGCCGGATGGAGCCGTCGAGGTCAGGCGAAGGATTGCCGACTACGAAGTAGATGCGGTTGGTCTTCAGATCGACCGACGGGTTCTGCCACACGCCGCCGCCGACCGTCTTGTAGGGATCGCCGGTCTTGGCGAGCTGCGCCTTCTCGGCCGCGATGTCGCGATGCAAGTCTTTCCCCGCGGCGTCGGTGGTCGCCCATACGCCGACGGAGTTCTCGGGGCTCGTGTCGAAATTCCAGATGAGCTTGCCGGTCTTGGCGTCAAAGGCCTTGACGAAGCCGCGGATGCCGTACTCGCCGCCGTTCGTGCCGATCAAGATTTTGCCGTTCACTGCGGTCGGCGCCATCGTCTCGCTATAGCCGAGCGTCGGATCGGCGATGTCGGTCTGCCAAACGATGCTGCCGGTCTTGGCGTCGAGGGCGACAAGCTTGGCATCGAGCGTCGCGAGATAGACCTTGTCGTCATAGACGGCGACGCCGCGATTGTTCGGGCCGCAGCAATAGGTCGTGATCGGACCCATATTGTGCTTGTAGTGCCAGTATTGCTCGCCGGTCTTGGCATTGAGCGCGTAGACGTGGTCGAAGGACGTCGTCACGTACATCACGCCGTCGACGACGATCGGCGTCGTCTCCATCGACTCCTTCACTTCCGTCTGGAAGATCCAGGCGGGGTGGAGCTTGCCGACATTGGAGGTGTTGATCTGCTTGCCCGGGAAATACCGAGTCTGATCGTAGTTGCCGTTGGTGTGAAGGAAGTTCTTTTCGTCCTTGGCCGCGCCGTTGAGCTCATCCTGAGAGACAGGATTGACCGGCGCCGTATTCGGTGCCTTGGCCCCAGCCACGTCCGTATTCGGTAATTTGGTTTCGTCGGACCGCGCCGGGTCCAAACTCATCACGGCGAGGGCCAGCATAAGCGTGCCGACCGCGCCAGCGGTTTTCCAACTCGACATATTTTTCCTCCCTTGACGTGGCGCCGCATCGACCGGTTGCACCGGCCGCTCCAAGCGGTTTTCCACGGTTTCAGACTGCTCGCCGCACTGCCATTTGTCAACAAAGCCCTTGCTTCATAACCACTTTGGACCTGCAAACAGGCAGCGTGATTACCACTTCTGCCGGAGTGTCTTGCTATTTTGGTCGCTGGGGAGCGGGTACATTTAGAGCGACCCGCAGGACCGACCGCTGCGGGCTTGGTGTGTGATAGGCCCTCCGAATGCAGCCCCGACACAGTCGCCAGTCGCCAGCACCGCGAAGCGCCTCGGCACGGCGGGTTGGCGCATCGCGGTGGCGCCTTTTCCAGCCGGCGGTTTGGACCGTGCTGCTTCTCCTCATCGCGCCGCTGCCGTCTCTCGCCGAGGATCAGCACGAGGAAGAGGCGAAGCCGCCTCCGCCAGCAGTCGCGCTCACGACCGTGCCGATCGGCTATCTCAAGCAGGAGGTGAAGCGGTTGATCCCGTTGTCGCGGCTGAATGTCGAGCCGGAGGACTTGGGCATCGCCGGCGCCGAGATTGCCTTGCAGGACGACAACACCACGGGTCGCTTCACCAAGCAGCAGTTCACCCTCGACGTCGAACTTGTGCCGGTCGGCGGCGATGCCGTTGCCGCATTGGCGAAGCTCGTGGAGAGCGGTCATCATTTCGTCCTCGTCGATGCGCCGGCCGAGACCCTGCTGCGCCTGTCTGACTCCGTCAAAGGCCAGGACGTGCTCTTGTTCAACGTGAGGGCTGAGGACGT
>JAENXG010000459.1 GCA_016649675.1 Methyloceanibacter sp. | reverse complement strand
TGCCGACGCATTTCCTGTTCCTGGTGCTGGTGGTGCTCAATCTGGTGGGCGGCTTCCAGGCGCTCGGCACCTTGCTCGCGGTGGGCATCATGCTGCTCCCCGCCGTGACCGCCCGGTTCTGGACTGAGGATGTTTCCGGGCTGATCGTCGTGGCCATACTCTCGGGCTTCGCGGCGAGCCTTGGCGGGCTCTTGCTCTCCTATCACGCCAATGTCCCCACCGGCCCCGCCATCATCCTGTTGAGCGGCGTGTTCTATCTCGTCTCCATGCTGGTCGGCACCAAAGGCGGCCTCATCTGGCAGCTCGTGCCGCGCAAGCATCTCGAAGCCTGACCCCCAAGCGAAGGAGTCTCGTGTCATGACCAAACGCATTTTTTTGCAGATCGCATTAGGGCTCGCACTGCTGCTTGGCCTGTCCGGCAATTTGCAAGCCACCGACAAGGTCAAGGCTGTCGCTTCATTCAGCATCCTTGGCGACATGGTGAAACAGGTAGGTGGCGACCGCGTGGAGGTGATCACGCTGGTCGGCCCCGACGGCGACGCCCATGTCTATGAGCCGACGCCGGCCGATGCCAAGAATCTCGCCGGCGCCAACATTCTCTTCACCAATGGGCTCGGGTTCGAGGGCTGGATGGACCGGCTGGAGAAGTCCTCCGGCTTCAAGGGCAAACTCGTAGTCGCCTCGACCGGCGTTGCCCCGCGCACGATGATCGAAGAGGAGGGTGGCAAGCCCGAGACGATCACCGATCCGCATGCCTGGCAGAGCCTCGCCAACGGCAAGCTCTATGTCGCCAATATTCGCGACGGGCTGATCGCCGTCGATCCGGCAGAAAAGGCCATTTATGAGGCCAACGCCGCGAAATATCTCGATGAGATCGCCAAGGAAGAGACAAGCGTCAAAGCCGCGCTGGCGGCGTTGCCCAAAGAGCGGCGCAAGATCATCACCAGCCACGACGCCTTCGGCTATTTCGGCGCTGCTTACGGCCTCGAAGTCATCGCGTCTGAGGGGGTCAGCACCGAGAGCGAGGCCTCGGCCCAGGACGTGGCCAAGATCATCCGCCAGATCAAGGCGGAGAAGATCCCGGCGGTGTTCATGGAGAACATCACCGACCACCGTCTGCTCGACCAGATCGCATCAGAGACCAACGCCAAGATCGGCGGCACGCTCTATACCGACGCCCTGTCGCCCCCCGACGGTCCGGCCGGCACCTATCTCGACATGTTCCGCAACAATATCGAGACGCTCACCGCCGCGCTGTCGGCTTAGCCCAACCCGCTAACCCCTCTCCCGAGCGGGGGGAGGGGTTAGTAATTATGCGGTGGTCCTCAATCCTGCTGTGGCCCATCGGAAAAAATCTCGTCGATGTCGCGGCGACCGTCGAGGATACGGATGAGCTGGGCAGCGCCGTCGTTGACCCGATAGAAGATCACGTAGGGGCTGGCGAGCGCCGAGCGAAGCCCCGGCCTGATTTCGTCGCGCGGTCGACCTGCAAGCGGATGCTCTTCCAGCATCCGGCACGCCTCGCCGATGGAACGAACGACGGTGTCGGCGACCTTATGCCCGGCAACCTCTAAGTAGTAGTTCCAAATGTCGGCTAGATCGGCCTCGGCCTCAGGCGACCAGGCGATTGGCCGTCTACGACCGGCCATCGCTCCGATTCATCTTGACGATGAATTGCTTGATGTCGAGGGGCTTGCCGTGCCCCTCGTCGAGCGAACGGATGCCGGCATCGATGTCGGCACGGAGCGTGCGCAGCTTCTCGACATGCGAGAGGAGCTTACGACCGATTTCTTCCTGATCGGCGTCAGGCAGGTTGGCAATCTCGGCGATGGCTTTTTGCAGTGTCTTGACCATGGCCAAAGTATAGCATGGAGAATGGCGTCTTCGGACTTTTCACAATGGATCGGAGCGGGCGCCGTCCTGCTGATCGCGGCGATCGCGGCCGATTCACTGGTCCCCGTCGCCTGGCAGATCAGGCTGGGCCTGCACTGGCTCACCGAGCACTTCCTCGCTTATTTCGCCGTGACGTCCGTCGTCTGCCTCGCCTAGCCCCGGCCTTTCGTCGTGGCGGGAGCGCTCATGGCGCTCGCCGCGCTGATGGAGGGCCTGCAAGGCTTGACCGTCGATCGCATCCCCGACCTCCCGACCGCGCT
>JAENXG010000134.1 GCA_016649675.1 Methyloceanibacter sp. | reverse complement strand
GCAGCTTGGGCTCTCGGATGGCTCGCTCCAACATGGTCCGAGGGTTGCTCGCGTGTTCGTTCTGCATCCATCTCGTCTGCCTCATGTCCAATCGCTCGGTGGCGAAGCGAGCCAATCATTCAGGCCCATGCCATTGTCCTTCGGGGGCGTCATGAGGAGGGGGTCTCGGTCACGCGCTGATGCGAGGAAGATGATGCTATCCCCACCATTAAGTCCGGTGGGGGATCCATAGAGCGAAGATTTTATGACACGGGGCCAAGCGCGCCCTCTGGTGTTTTGCTGCGGTGACCCCACATCTAGACGCTCGGAACCGACTTCAACCAGAATCTTTGCAACTGTATCTAAATTGCAACAGAGTGAGGCATTTTCGCCTCGTTTGCGCCATAAAACTTTGGGAAATCGGGCTTTGTTCGAGGAGCATCGGCCGGCAACACCTCGCTGCGTTGAAACGCGAGGCGGGCGGGCCAGGGAGCGACCGGCGGGACGACTAGCAGCGGTGGCGAGGATGGCCGCCTGACTGTCTTCGAAGCTCATCCGGGCATTCGGCAGATGGACGCGAAGACGTTCGATAAAACCCGCTTGCCAAGCAGGCATGTCACCGAGGGGCCATCCCGCGCCCCCCATCGCTCGTATTATTACGCGATGGGCCTGTCGCGCGAGCAGATCCACCAGCCCTTTGTCGGTGTCGCCACCTGCTGGAACGAGGCCGCGCCCTGCAACATCTCGCTGATGCGCCAGGCGCAGGCGGTGAAGCAAGGCGTTGCCGCTGCTCACGGCACGCCGCGGGAATTCTGCACCATCACCGTCACCGACGGCATCGCCATGGGGCATGAGGGGATGAAGTCCTCGCTGCCCTCGCGCGAGGTCATCGCCGACAGCGTCGAGCTCACCATGCGCGGCCATTGCTATGACGCCCTGGTCGGGATGGCGGGCTGCGACAAGTCGCTTCCCGGCATGATGATGGCCATGTGCCGCCTCAACGTGCCGTCGATCTTCATCTATGGCGGCTCGATCCTGCCGGGCACCTTCAAGGGGCGCCCGGTGACGGTGCAGGACCTGTTCGAGGCCGTGGGCCAGTATTCCGTCGGCAAGATGTCGGCAGAGGACCTCGACACGCTCGAGCATGTGGCCTGCCCGTCGGCAGGGGCGTGCGGGGCGCAGTTCACCGCCAACACCATGGCCACGGTCTCCGAGGCCATTGGGCTCGCGCTGCCTTATTCGGCTGGCGCACCCGCGCCTTACGAGATCAGGGACAGATTCTGCATGGCGGCGGGCGAGAAGGTCATGGACCTCATCGCCTTGAACATCCGCCCGCGCGACATCGTCACGCGGAAAGCGCTGGAGAATGCTGCCGCAGTCGTGGCGGCCTCTGGCGGCTCGACCAATGCGGCGCTGCATCTGCCGGCCATCGCCAATGAATGCGGCATCGATTTCGACCTGTTCGCGGTCGCCGAGGTCATGAAACGGACACCTTATATCGCGGATTTGAAACCCTCTGGCCGCTATGTCGCCAAGGACATGTTCGAAGCTGGCGGTGTGCCGCTCCTCCTCAAGACCCTTCTCGATCATGGCTTTCTGCACGGCGACTGCATGACCGTGACCGGCCGGACCATGAAGGAGAACCTGGCCAAGGTTAAATGGAACCCCGATCAAGACGTGGTGCGGCCGGCCAACGCGCCGCTCTCGCCCACGGGCGGGGTGGTCGGCTTGCGCGGCTCGCTCGCGCCCGACGGCGCCATCGTCAAGGTCGCCGGCATGAAGGGCCTCAAATTCCGCGGGCCGGCCCGCTGCTTCGACTGCGAGGAGGATGCCTTCGCTGCGGTCAGCGCCAAGCGCTACAGCGAGGGCGACGTGATCGTCATCCGCTATGAGGGGCCGAAGGGCGGCCCCGGCATGCGCGAGATGCTGTCGACCACGGCGGCGCTTTACGGCCAGGGCATGGGCGACAAGGTGGCGCTCGTCACCGATGGCCGCTTCTCCGGAGCAACGCGGGGATTTTGCGTGGGCCATGTCGGGCCCGAGGCAGCCCTTGGCGGCCCGATTGGGCTCATCCGCGACGGCGACATGATTGTTCTCGATGCCGAGAACGGCACGCTCGACGTCGAGCTGAGCGAGGTCGAGTTGAAGGGCCGCGCGAAGGACTGGAAAGCGCGGCCGACCCCGTTCCGGAGCGGGTATTTGTGGAAATATGCCAACGAGGTTGGGCCGGCAAGGACCGGAGCGGTGACCCATCCCGGCGCGGGCGTAGAAGTTGCGTGCTATGCGGACGTGTAACAAGCTGGCGTTTAGCGCTGTCGCAGCGCTCATGATGTTGGGTCCTGTCGCCGTTGGCGCCGATGACCCGCCTCCCTTTGCCTCGGCCACCGAGGCTTACCGCCAGGGCGTGAGTGCCCTAAATACGGGGCGGACGGCCGTGGCGCTTCCTGCGCTCGAATATGCCGCCAAGCGCGGCGTGCTCGGCGCCCAGCTCAAGCTCGCGCGCGCTTATGCTGCCGGCCGCGACGTGCCCAAGGACGACGCCAAGGCGTTCTCCTATTTCCAGCAGATTGCCGATCAATATGCCGATATCAGCGCGTCGAGCCCGATCGGCAACTATGTCGGCGAGGCCTTCGTGGCGCTCGGCCAATACTCTCTCGACGGCGTTCCCGCCATGTCGCTCCAACCCAATCCGGCTTATGCCGCGGACCTCTTCCGCCATGCGGCGAGCTATTTCGGCAACGCCGAAGCGCAGTACCAGCTCGCTCGCCTCTATCTCACGGGCGATGGCGTGGAGAAGAATCCGGGCCTCGCCGTCAACTGGCTCGCGATGGCCGCCAAGAAGCAACACGCTGCCGCCCAGGCGACCCTCGGCGAGCTCCTGTGGCGCGGCGAGGAAGTGCGGCAGAGACGGGCGAGGGGACTTGCCTTGATCACCGTTGCCCACGAGAACGCCGCGGCCGGCGGCAAGGAGCCGCAATGGATCGGCGATCTGTATCAGGAGGCTCTCGCCAAGTCCGACAGCGAGACGCGCAAAGAGGCCGACGCGCTTCTGCCGGAATTGGGCGGCGGCCACAAAGCGACCGCGGCTGCCGTGGCCAAGGCGGAGCCTTCCGAGCCGATCATGCTCCCTGCCGAGAAGGCTTTGGAGCATGTGGCGCCTACAGCATCGGCCACGCCGGCCAGCGCTGGCGCCGCATCGGCAAGACAGGCAGGCGCCCCACCTCCGGCCCCGATCGGGCTCTCGGTCGGCTTTGGCGTCACGGGTGCTGCTGAGCCCGGTATCAAACGTTAGACCGCAAGCTCGATAAAGATCGGCACGTGATCTGAGGGCTTCTCCCAGCCCCGTGGCGCGGGATCGATTTCGCAACCGACGAGCCGGTCGGCCGCTTGCGGCGACAAGAGCAGATGATCGATGCGCAAGCCCTGGTTCTTCTGCCAGGCGCCCGCCTGATAATCCCAGAAGGTGTAGCGGTGCGGCTCGTCGTGGCAGGCGCGGAAGGCGTCGGTCAGCCCGAGATTGAGAAGCGCCTGGAAATGGGCTCGCGTCTCGGGCCTGAACAGAGCGTCTTCCATCCAGGCGGCGGGGTTATAGACGTCCTCGGGCGTCGGGATGACGTTGAAGTCGCCGGCGATGACCATCGGCTCTTCCAGGCGAAGGAGCGACTTCACCCGCTCTCTGAGCCGGCTCATCCAAGCAAGCTTGTAGACGTACTTCTCCGTTCCGGTGGGGTTGCCGTTCGGCAGGTAGATATTGATGAGCCGAAGCGCGCCAGAGGGGACCGAGATCACCGCTTCGAGATAGCGCGCCTGCACGTCATCAGCATCGCCCGCGAGCCGTGGCGTCACCTCGTCGAAGGGAAGCTTCGAGAGGAGCGCCACGCCGTTGAAGCCCTTCTGCCCGTGCACGGCAACGTTGTAGCCGAGATCCTCGAAGAGATGGGTGGGGAAGGCCTCGTCGGCGCATTTGATCTCCTGGAAGCAGGCGATATCCGGCGAGGCCGATTTCAGCCAGGTCGTGGCCGCGTCGATGCGGGCCTTGATGCCGTTGATGTTCCAGGTGGCGATCTTCATGGGCAGGTCTTACAACCAAAAGGACTTCGTCATGCCCGGACTTGATCCGGGCATCCATGCCGTTACCGCGCAGCAAGCCTAAGCGCCAGTGGAATGGATTGCCGGGTCAAGCCCGGCAATGACGAGACATCAGTTAAATGGGGGTCAGACCGAGAAGCTGGTGCCGCAGCCGCAAGCCGCGGTGACGTTCGGATTGTTGATCTTGAACTGGGCGCCGATCAGATCGTCGGTGAAATCGATCTCGCTCCCTTGCACGAAGCCGAGCGAGACGGGATCGACCACGACGCGGGCGCCCTCGCGCTCGAGCAGGAGGTCGTCGGGCGCGCTCTCCGTCACCAGGTCGAAGCGGTACTGGAAGCCCGAGCAGCCGCCCCCCTCGACGCTCACGCGAAATAACGCGGGCGCCGCTTCGCTGCGGAGAAGGTCGGCGATGCGGCGGACCGCTCGCTCGCTCAATGTAATGGACGGTTCGCTCATCTTGGGTGTAGCCACTCCTGATTGAAACATAGGATGGCGCACGAGGTTGTCAATCGACCATCGCCGCACAGGTGATCAGGCTTCTCCCGCCAAGACAGGGGCTCTCGGCGGAATTTCGCCCTACGCCGTCGACCCGGCCGCAAGCCGCGGGCGGCTCAAGCCCGAGCCCCCGAGCGCCACGCGCTCGCCCTATCAACGCGACCGCGACCGCATTCTGCATGCCACCGCCTTCCGCCGGCTCAACTACAAGACGCAGGTGTTCATCTATCACGAGGGCGATCACTACCGCTCGCGCCTCACCCACAGCCTTGAGGTCGCGCAGATCGCCCGGTCGCTGGCACGGACGCTGCGCGTCGATGAGGACCTGACCGAGGCCTTGGCTCTTGCCCACGATCTCGGTCACCCGCCTTTCGGCCATGCCGGCGAGCGCAGCCTCGACGCCGCCATGGAAGATGGGGGCGGCTTCGATCACAACGCCCAGTCCTTGCGCGTCGTCACCGAGCTTGAGAAGAAATATGCAAGCTTCGACGGCCTTAACCTCACGTGGGAAACGCTCGAAGGGCTGGTCAAGCATGGCGGGCCGCTGCTCGGGCCCAAGGCCACGAAGTCCGCTCCCGAATCCGTGCTCGCCTACTCGGCCAAGCAGGACCTCGAGCTTGCCACTTTCGCGTCCGTCGAGGCGCAAGCGGCGTCCCTTGCTGACGACATCGCCTACAACAATCACGACGTCGATGACGGCTACCGCGCGGGCTTCTTCACCTTTGCTGAGCTCGGCGAGGTGCCGATCGCGGGCAGGGCGCTTGCCGAAGTGCGCTCGGTCTATCCCGGGCTCGACGGCCCGCGGCTTCTCTACGAAGCGAACCGCCGCCTCATCACGGCGATGATCGAGGATGTGATAGCCGAGACAAGCCGGCGCCTTGAGGCGCTTGCGCCACGCACAGCCGGCGACGTGCGTCATGCGGCAAGCGCGGTGGTCGCCTTCTCGGAGGCCGTGCAGAGCGAGCTCGATGAGCTGCGCGCCTTTCTTGCCGCTCGCGTCTACCGCAACCCGCGCATCACGCGCATCATGGGCGACGCCGAAGGTGTGGTGGCGGACCTGTTCCGGCGCTACAGCCTCGACGCTGCCGTTCTGCCTCAGGAATGGCGCGAGCAGGCGCCCGCGCGCGGGACGCAGGCCTATGCGCGCCACGTCTGCGACTTTATCGCCGGGATGACCGACCGCTACGCGCTCGCTGAGCATCGCCGCCTGTTTGACGCGACCCCCGATTTACGCTAGTCGCGGCTCGACACTTTCCCGGAGCTTCCATGGACGTCTTTGCAGGGTTTCACGGGCGTGTTCTCGCCGCGGTCCAGCAGCTCAAGCATGACGGCGCGGTGCCGCACGACGCGAGCCTCGAGGGCATCACGCTCGAGTCGCCGAGAGATGCCTCTCACGGCGACCTCGCCACCAACGCTGCCATGGTGCTGGCTAAGGCCGCAGGCAAGCCGCCGCGGGATTTGGCCGAGCGCATCGCGCCCTTGATTGCCGCCGATCTTCACGTCGAAAAGGTCGAGATCGCCGGTCCCGGCTTCATCAACCTGACACTTGCACCTGCCTTCTGGCCGAGCGTGCTCCGCATGGTGCTGGAGCAGGGGTCCTCCTATGGGCAGAGCGCCATCGGCCAAGGTGAGGCGGTGAACGTGGAATATGTCTCGGCCAACCCCACCGGACCGATGCATGTCGGCCATTGCCGGGGCGCGGTCTTCGGCGATGCGCTCGCCAATCTTCTCGCCTTCACCGGCTTTGCCGTCACCCGCGAATATTATGTCAACGACGCCGGCGCGCAGGTCGATGCGCTCGCGCGCTCAGCGTATCTGCGCTACCGCGAGGCGCTCGGTGAGGACATCGGCGCGATCCCGGAAGGGCTTTACCCCGGCGACTATTTGAAACCCCTGGGCCAGAAGCTCGCCGACCGGCATGGAAGCGAGCTCTTGAGCCTGCCGGAAGAGGCCTGGCTTCCCATCGTGCGGAGCGCTGCGCTCCAGGCCATGCTCGCCATGATCGAGGACGATCTCGCCGCGCTCGGCATCCGCCATGATGTTTTCTTCTCGGAACGGTCGCTGAGCCAAGGCCCGCGCGACGAGGTGGCG
>JAENXG010000270.1 GCA_016649675.1 Methyloceanibacter sp. | reverse complement strand
GGCGACGGCGTCACTTGGATGCGCAAAGGCACATTAGGATCGACTGCTGGTTGGGGTACTCCGCCCGCTCGCACCAGCCAAGACTTGCTAATCCCGCGCTCTAGCGCCTCGCGCGCTCTGCACACGTCATGGTCGATAAGCGTGGTGGCCTCAGCCAGCCGAAGCCAATTCACCTGCGAACACTCCTTGGGAGTTATCATCTCAACGGAGACTCCTGGGCGGTGGTTCCTGGGGGAGATAGCTGGTGACTCAAAACCTATGGTTGCCTGCAAAACATCCGGGCGAGGCTTCCTGTGGGTGCTCAGGGAGGCCGACAGGTGTCACGGACGGTTCAGCCTTTTGCCCCGCCTCAACTGCCCCAGCATTGAGCTGAACCTCAGTAGGTGGAGGAGCTTCTCGAGCTGCTGTCCCTGAGCCTGAGGCGTGCTGGCGCATTGGCCCGACATGAGACGACAAAAGAATTGCATCAAGCTCGTTGGCCACGCTAAGGGCAGGTTGGCGCCGCCTGTCTATCGCCTTCAAAATCATTGATCTAACCTATCGGCGGTGAGCCGTGGGAGAAGGGTCGAGGCGGGAGTGAGGAGAAAAGAAATGGCTAGGAGAAACAGCGCCGCGTTGGCAGGTGCCTTCATCGTTGGAATTATAATCCTGCTTGGGATCTTTTTCACTGGGCACCGCATGGTTCAGACAAGACAGCATTTTGCGAGAGTGCAAAGCGAACTTCAAAGCACGAAGCAAGCGGCAGACCGCGCAAACGCGCAACTGGAAGACGTTCAAACCAAACTGAAACAGAGCATTTCGGAACGTGAACAGTTAAAAAACAAACTCGACACCGCCCAATCTCAGCTTGAGGAGAAGCAGTCTCGTTTGGAAGCGGTGGAAGGCGAACTCGAGAGCGCTAAACAAGCGGCGGACCAGGCACAAGCGGATGCTGCGAAGCTCGAGACGATAACAGCGCAGCTCGACGAAGTTCAGACCAAACTGAAACAGAGCACTTCGGAAAGTGAACAATTAAAAAACAAACTCGACACCGCCCAATCTCAGCTTGAGGAGAAGCAGTCTCGTTTGGAAGCGGTGGAAGGCGAACTCGAGAGCGCTAAGCAAGCGGCGGATCAGGTACAAGCGGCTGCTGCGAAGCTCGAGACGACAACAGCGCAGCTCGATGAGCTTCAGACCAAATTAGATCAGGCTAATTCCGAGATTGAGCGCCTCAAAAGTGAGTTCCAGCAAACTAGGGCGCCCCAATCCCAGAGCGGGAGCGCCCCGCCTCAGCCGTAAGCCATTCGTGATCGTCACCACCTACATTGATGAAAGCGGTACGCATAACGATGCGCAGCACATAATCCTAGGCGGCTGGGTGGGTCGGTGGGGCCAGTGGTATACTTTCAATCCTAAGTGGGAGGCGCTCCTAAAGAGTAACAGCCTCACTTATTTCCTCTCAAAGGAGATGCATCACAGCGAGGGTGAATAGCGATCAGGAATGTCCGCTCTTACCCGCGAAGCGGACTTTGGCGTCGAGCGATCAGACGGCCGCTTTTGACCAGAGCTGACTCCGACGGCTTTGGCCGCCAATCATCGGGTTGTGAAATAGCCGGTTTACCCGCTGACCGATCAAGCCGCCATAGGTGTGGGCGCGTTCTGCTCGATAAGGTTCTGCCGCTTCAGCTCGGCCCAAAACTCCGGCGGAATCGTCGCCTGCATAGAGCTCACATTGGCAAGGACTTGGGCCTCGGTATGCGCGCCGACGATCAGCGCCGCGGCGACGTCCGGCGCCGCAGAGAACTGAAGCGCAGCGGTTCGCAGATCGGCGCCGAACTGCGCCGCCACAGCGCGCAGCCTCTCTCGCTTCTCGATGTACTGGCGGGGAATGTTCCAGGACGTCTTGCCATAGTTGTAGCGCGGGCTGCCGGAGATGAAGCCGGCGTTCAGCGACGAGCCGATCACGAACTTCACGTTGCGCTGACGCGCCACGGGAAAGACGTTGTTGAGCGCGTTCGCATGGTCGATCAGCGAATATTGCGAGGCGAGCAGGCACACGTCCGGATCGGACTCCTGCATGACGCGAAGGATAGGCTCGGGCGTGTTCACGCCGATGCCCCAGCCCTTGATGATCCCCTCCTCCCGCATCCTCGACAAGGCGGGGAAGGCGCCCTTGAGCGCGATTGCGAACTGCTCCTGCCAGGGGGTCGGCAGCAGTTTGTTGTCGGACGAGATGTCGTGCACGAATGCGATGTCAAGCCGGCTGACGCCCATGCGTTGCAAACTGTCCTCGATCGAACGGCACACGCCGTCTGCCGTGTAGTCGAACACAACGTTGTTGGGAGACGGCGAGAACGGAAAATTCGACTTGGCGTCGTTGTGCGGAGACGCCCTGAGTAGCTTGCCCACCTTCGAGGACAAGACGTAGTCGTCGCGGTTCTTATTGTGGAGGAAGTTGCCGTAACGCCGTTCCCCAAGTCCAAGCCCGTACCACGGCGACACATCGTAGTAGCGCACGCCGGCGTTCCAGGCGGCCTCGAGCGTCTTGTACGCATCCTCATCGCTGACCACTTCGAACTCGTTGCCTAAGGGCACGCCGCCAAGACCGAACTTGACCGGCAGCACGTAGCGCCCGCCCCCGCCTTGGGACATGTCGGCGGGCGCCGCCAACGTCCCGCCCGAAAAGACGCCGCTGGCCGCCAACGCGTCCCCCGGCGTCACGGTCGCGGGCCTCCAGAATCGTCTACGAATACTTCAATTGGGAGAGAGTGATTGATCACGTAGACGCCGTAGTTCTGGTCGTGCTCGTCAGGTTGCAGCACACCGCCCGCGTCCTTGGCGCGGGCCAGCAGCGTGTACTGCCCCGGTTTTTTCGGTGTAAGCCAATCGAATTTCCAGCGTCGCCATGCATGCCGTCGCACAGGGTCTAGAAATTCTGCCTCGGCCCAGGTGTGGCCACCATCGGTGCTCACTGCAATCTCGGTCATGTCGGTCTCGCCTGCCCATGCGGCGCCGGAAACCGTGTAGACCCGGTTCGGGACCAAGGTTTCGTAAACACGGGGTCGCGCGAAGGTACGGCCGCCAAAGTGAACGCATCGATGGCGCGCATGGATTGCCTTTCCGAAGGCTATCGCCACGATAGCGTGTTTTTGATCCAAGCGACAATCACCGCCGAGGTCCGCACCGCCTCGGCTAATTGGGGTAAGGGTCGTGGAGCAATCCGCCGTTCAGAGGCGCGGGCGGGAAGTCAAAATGCGGCCCGAAATCTGTCGGCGGTGGGGGCATCTCGGCCGGCCCCCAAACATCCCGCAATGTTCGTCTCCGGCGTCTTGGCCCAGCATAACCGCCGCCATTCTGCTTTGCTGCATAAGCTCTGTGCTGACGCTCCCCGGCTTTGGCATTGTCTATCGGTACGGTTGCAAATACCAGGGCCGAAGCAGCGCCGAGTACCAGGATCACGCCCGAGTGCTTCATAGTTGCCCTCTTTTTGTTGATAAGGCGAATGCAAATGCGCTTGCTCGCGGGCGCCCTTACCTAAGCGGCCTCGTTCGCGGAGTTCTGCAGGTTAAGGTGTCGTTTCCTTGCCTCCTGACAAATGCGATTAAGCTCATCTTGCGTAGCCGGTCTGTTGAGCCACTCACGCGCTTCTGAAAATCCATCTTCGAAGCGAAGCTCGAACGCGAGTGGAGGCCAACCATAAAACTTGCCTGACCGCGCCAACTCGCGCGC
>JAENXG010000171.1 GCA_016649675.1 Methyloceanibacter sp. | reverse complement strand
CCCGCCTTGATCTCGGTCTTGATGTTTGAGCTGATGGTCTTGTGAGAGGAGCCTTTCTTGAGAGGCATGTCCGGGATCCTTTCTTCGCCATGAGGTATGTCCGCACCCTAAACTCCGTTCGGGATTGGGAGTTCCGAGGCGTCCTATTGAACCCCCTTGGCGCACACGTCCTAGATTCCCCCTGGCTCCCCTACTTGGGGGTTGGCGGGGTGGCACTCGCGTTGTCCTTGCGCACACACTTGCTCTTGTCGGCCTTCCAGGTGCAGCTGGCTGATTTCGCGGTGCAGCCCACCTGATCGAGGCCACGACAGGGATTGGCGGGCGGGGCGTTCGGCGCCGAAGCCGACGCTGCGGCTGGCGGCTTCTCTGAGTTCGGCGCGCTAGATCCTGGGTTCGACGTAGCAGCGTCGGGCTTTTTGGGCTTTTGGATTGGCGCTCCGGCCAACAGCGCCCAAGAATCAGGGTTGTCGCAGGTGGCCAACATCGACGCATGGTCGTCTCCGCCGGAACTTAGGCATTTCCCTTGAGTCACCGATCGCAATTTGTAGGTGAGGTCGGCGCTGAGCTTCAGGTCAAGCTGGAGCTGCAGGGCGGCGACCTCCCCGCCCAAGGCGACGATGGTCTGTTCCAACTGCGTTATATGTTCCTGCAAGCAGTCCATCCGGCTCTGATCATCCTTGATGTCATCGCAAACCTTCATTCCAATCGCGTGCGCCGGCATCACCAATCCGATCGTGCAAATTGCGGCAACGATCGCTCCAGATACGCGCATGCGATTCTCCCTTTGGCTTTCTGTCGCTGCTCTCCCGCCCTGCGCGGCGCCTGCTTTCAAGCATCGGCCGGGGGAGCGCATTCCGCCACGGTAACCTAACTGTCCCACCGGTGCCGCTTCATCTCGCGTTAGCAATTCTAAGCCATATGTTGAGCCAGCACTGGGCTGATAGAGGGATGGTCGTGCCATGAAGCTCGTCATAGCGGTTATGGCTATCGGCGCTCTCGCAGCCGGAACCCTGGGCTGCACGATGACCCAGAAGATTGCAAGCGGGGCCGCCGTGTGTCACGGGCTTTGCTCTTGGCGGTCCAATCGGAGCCGGCGTCGGTGGGGCTGCCGGTGCGGTTGCGGTGCCCGTGGCAATGTCCGACTGAACTTCCCCTTCCCGACGCAAGACGCAGGGTGTGACGCTATCTTTTGTTAGCGTCGCGCCGGGTGCTGTGGAGAACTCAGCGAGACATCTGCTTTAGCTCCCTTCCCGCCCTTTCCCGTGCCCCTTTGTCACCCAAAAACGGCCGCTTTGGGCGTATGGGCTTCCAGCTGAAAGCGCCACAAAGCCTGATCTTCGGGCTCGTGCAGGGAGCAGTTGGTTTGAGAGTCAATCTAACGCGGCGGGAGCTTCTGACGGCGGCGGGCGTTATCGTCGGTGCGGCCGTTTTGACGGAGGCTCACTTGCTGCGAAACGTTGGTACCGGGTTCAAGACGACGATGACCACTCTCTTCTGGGTGGGCGAGCCTTCCAATGCCGAAAACGATTTCATTCCCAACCATGAAAGCTATTGGGACAAGGATTGGCAGGCGTCCTTTGGCGGCATCGACGACCCCGAGCGCAGGAACGGGCATTGGCCCGCTGGCTTCAAGCCTAAGGAAAACCCGTTCTACGTGGCGCTGCCCTATGGCGAGTTCAGCGAGACCAACGCGCTGAAGGGCGGGGCAAGACAAGTTCCCTGGTATCGCCCTGGCATCTCCCCGCTCCTGAAAAATCGCTGGGTCGAGATCATGCGCGACGGACGATCCTGCTTTGCCCAATGGCAAGATGTCGGACCGTGCGGCGAGGATGACTTCGACTTCGTCTTCGGCAGCGCGCGTAAACCCCGCAATACCTTCGACACCAGAGCCGGCTTGGACGTATCACCCGCCGTCTGGCATCTCCTCGGCATGAGCGACAATGGACGTGCCGCCTGGCGCTTCGTCGATGCCGCCGATGTTCCTGAAGGCCCATGGACCGAGATCGTCACGATTTCGGGCAACAACCGCTACGAGGCCTGAACGCGCTCACGCGCAAAGCCGACGTTCCGGGGCTGAACGAAAAGTAGACAAGATGCGCTGTTCGCCCTGCCAATCGTCAGGACAAAAAAGGGAAATCGAAATGAATCGCATGGGACCAGTCGCCTTGATTCTGATGCTTGTCACACCCTGCGCACAGGCCGAAGAGCTCGTCGGTGCTGCGTGGTACGGCAATGAGCTGCGCGGGCATCGCACCGCGTCAGGCGAAATGTTCGATCCAGAGGGGCTAACTGCGGCCCACAGGTCGCTCCCCTTTGGCACGTGTCTCGTCGTCGGCAATCCAAAAACGGGTCAGACGATCGCTGTCCGCGTGAACGACCGCGGTCCCTTCGCGGCAGGTCTGACACTCGATCTGTCTTCAGGGGCAGCGAAGGCGATCGGGATGCGCTCGACCGAAAGCGTTACGATGAGGCGTTGCTAGCAGCTTCCGGAGCAGCCCTCGCTCACGCGAGGACCCCAGTCAGCACTTGACGTGGCAGCCGGTCTTGCGGACCTCCGCCACACGGGCGACGAGCGCATCGTAGAGGCCGTCGCTATCCCCCGGCACTGCTTTGTCGCCCACCATGTAGAACGGCACACCCTCGACCCCGAGATTGTCGGCAAGCTCCCGATTGGCGGCGATGGCGCCCTTGATGGCCGGCTCTTGCATCTCCTTTTCGAGCTTCGCCGTGTCGAGCCCAAGGGACGACGCGATGCGGAGCGCCTTCTCTTTGGTCGCCCGTCCGGGCTCGGTGAAGAGCCTCTGATGCAGCTCGAGATACTTGCCTTGCGGGATCGAGGCCAACGCGATCCTGGCCACGGTCTCTGAGTCCCGCCCAAGCACGGGAAGCTCCTTGAGCACGAGCCGGACCTTGCCGTCATTGGCGATCAGCTTGGCGAGGTCGGGCGCGCCTTCCCGGCAATAGGGACAGTTGTAATCGAAGAAGGCGACGACGCTGACATCGCCGTCCGGATTGCCGGCCACGAAACTTGCGGGCGAGCGGAAGATCTCCTCGGCATGCTCGGCGACCCCGTGCTGCTGACGTGCGACCTGCACGAAGCTCACCACGGCGTAGGCCGCGACGGCGCTGGTGAGCCCGGTAATCCCGAGCACCACGATAGGACGGAGAGAGGGCACGAAGGGGCGGGAAACGCCGAGGCCGGCTCTAGGCCGGCGGGGGGCCGAACACGATAACGGCGTTGAGGCCGCCGAAGGCGAAGGAGTTCGACATCGCGTAATTGATCTCGCGGGCCTTGCCGACATTCGGCGTGTAATCGAGATCGCATTCGGGGTCGGGATCGTTGAGGCCGACGGTCGGCGGCACGAACCCCTCCCCGATCGCCTTGATCGCGGCAACGGCCTCGATGCCGCCGCCAGCACCGAGGCAATGGCCATGCATCGATTTGGTCGAGGAGATGGAGAGCTTGTTGGCCGCGTTGCCGAACACGCGCTTGATGGCGCGGGTCTCGTTGAGGTCGTTGACGGTGGTCCCCGTGCCGTGAGCGTTCACGTAGTCGATGTCGGAGGGGGCAAGGCCGCTGTCGTCGAGCGCTATCTGCATGGCGGTAGAGGCCCCGTCGATGGAGGGGTTGACCATGTCGGCGGCGTCTGCGGTCATGCCGTAGCCCAACAGCTCGGCCAGGATCGGTGCGCCGCGCGCCTTGGCGTGCTCGAGCTCCTCGAGCATGAGAATGCCGGCGCCTTCGGCAAGCACGGTGCCGTTACGGCGCTTGGAGAAGGGCCACAACCCATCGGGGCTGAGCACGCGCATGGCCTGCCAAGCGCGCGTCGCGCCCCAGTTGAGCGAAGCTTCCGCCGCTCCGGCAAGGCCCAAATCGACCAGTCCCTCGCGGATCATGCGATAGGTCAGTCCGATTGAATGGGTGGCCGTCGAACAGGCGCTCACCACGCCGAAGGTCGGACCCTTGATCCCGTATTCGATGCTGACATGGGCCGAGGCCGAGCTGCCGATGGCCTTCAACAGGGTCAGCGGATGGGTCGCCCGCTTGTTCTCCTTGAAGAGCATCTTGTAGGAGAATTCGAGCGTCGTGAGCCCGCCCACGCCAGAGCCGATGATGCAGGCCGCGCGATAAGCCTCATTGTCCTTGAGCGGGGTTTCGAGCTTCGACATGGCGACGGCTTCTTGCGCCGCGCACCCCGCATATTGGGAAAATTTGTCGGCGAGCAGCAGCGGCTTGCTTTTCAGCCGCTCCTTCGGATCGAAGTCCGGGACCTCGCCGGCGATGGTGATGTAGAGGTCCTGAGTGTCGAAGCTCTGCACCTGGCGAATGCCGCACTCGCCCTTTTTGAGCGCAGCCCAGAACTTGTCTACACCCGTGCCCAAAGGAGTGACGACGCCCTGGCCGGTCACCACGACGCGCCTGCGCCCATTAGTGTGTGTCATGTAGTGTTAAGCCGTAACTCCCAAGCCTGGTCGACGTCCCGGGAAGGCCCCCGAGCGGAATGGCTGGATCAAGCTGCTGCGCCGGAAGCCTTCGTCTCTGCGATGATGCCTTTCACCCGATCGACGACGGACCCTACCGTCGCGAACGCCTCCACTTCTTCATTCGCATTATACGGGATTTCGATACCGAAGGTATCCTCAATATCGAACACGATTACCGCGAGGTCGAGCGATTCGATCTCAAGCTCGCTTAGGGGCGTTTCGAGCGCGACGGCCTTCGAGGGATCCTTCATATTCTTACGCAAAATCTCGATGATCTTGGTAGCTACCTCGTCCATATCGCTCTCCCTGCCCCGTTAGGGGTCCGTGTCTAATGGTCCCTGGCTAAATCATAGCTAACCCGAGGGCAAGTCGGGCATTGGAATAGACTTAAAAACTGGTCGAGTCCACCCGCGTCCTTGCCCAATTCTTCAGCCGCCAGTTGCTCTAATCGCCAAGAAAATTGGCGTTTTTGCGCCTAGCCACGCCACGCTTTCAGCATATTCCCCCTGCGCGTCTCGGGGTTCCCCCAATGCTCCTTACCCCACCACGTGCTATAATACTATGCTGGAACGGGCTTGCGGCCAATCGCCTCGCGGCGATACCTGTGACCCGTTAAGCACCCGTAAAGCAAAGCGAAAACGAAAAGACTGATGGCGAGGAAGCCCAATCCCTCAACTTTGAGAGCAAAGCCTTGCGAAGCCTCGGCGCCAGAGCGTCCTTGGCTCGAGGCCTACCCTCAAGGGGTTGCCTGGGACGTGACGTTCAAGCCGACATTGATGGGCGCCCTGCTCGATCAGGCCGTCAAGGCTTACGGCCCGCGCCCATGCACTTATTTCATGGGCAAGCGCCTAAGCTACGCCGAAATCGGGGCCCTGTCCGACCGGGCGGCCAAAGGATTGCGCGCGATCGGCGTCGGCGAAGGCGTCAAGGTCGGTCTCCTCCTGCCCAATAGCCCTGCCTTCGTGATCTTCTATTACGGAGTGCTCAAGGCGGGCGGCACGATCGTCAATTTCAACCCGCTCTACAGCCTCGAGGAGATCGAATTCCAGATTCGCGACAGCGGCGCCAAGATCATG
>JAENXG010000573.1 GCA_016649675.1 Methyloceanibacter sp. | reverse complement strand
CTAAAGACCGGCTTGGATGTGGACGACCCGACAGATCAGCAAAGGTTCGCCGAGGTGTTCCTGCCCCATCTCGTCGATGCCTTCCGGCTCGCCCGCTGGCTGGCAGGGAGCCGCGTCGATGCGGAGGATATCGTGCAGGAGGCCTCAATGCGAGCCTTCAAGGGCATACGCGGGTACGCCGGAGGCGACCCGCGCGCGGGTGCTGACCATCGTGCGCAACACAAGCTATCGCTGGCTGGCCAAGAACCGCCCATCGACGGTCGTGCTGACGGAGGACCTCGATCAGAGAGCGCGCGAGCAGATCGACCAAGGCGTCGGCACCGAGCAGCCGCCGACGCCAGAAGCCGCGCTGATCGCCAAGGTCGAGGCGGCAAAGGTCAGAAAGGCGATGGCCGCATTGCCCGCGCCGTTCCGTGAAGTGCTGGTGTTGCGGGAGATCCATGACCTCAACTACCGGGCCATCGCCGAAATCGTGCAAGTGCCGATCGGCACGGTGATGTCACGGCTCGCGCGGGCCAGACGACTGGTGCTTGCCGAGCTCCAAGAGGCCGGCACGTGAGCCCCTCCGAAGACGACGAACTGCTGCTCAACGCCTATCTCGATGGCGAGCTCAACCCCATCGAGGCGCGCGCCTTCGAGCAGCAACTGGCGCGCGACCCTGCCCTGACCAGAGGGGTCGAGGCGCGCTCGGCGCTGCGCACCGCACTTCGCTCCGACCTCGCCGAAGACCTGCCCTCGAGCGATCTCCGGCGCCGCATCCTGCAAAGACTGAACCTCCGCACCGCCTCCCCGACGCGCTCGTGGTCCGCCTTGGTAGCATCATTCTTGATGGGCGCCGTGGTGGCCGGAGGCTTGACCTTTGGGGTGGTTGGGCATCGAAGCGGCGACGATATCGCCGGCCAGGTTGTCTCCGCGCATATCAGGAGCCTGATGGCACCGCAGGCGACGGATGTGGTCTCTTCCGATCATCACACGGTGAAGCCCTGGTTCAATGGAAAGATCGCGTTTCCACCGACGGTGGCCGATCTCGGCAGCGTGGGCTTCCCGCTCGTGGGAGCTAGGATCGATGTCGTCGGCCTCGAACCGGTCGCTTCGCTCGTCTACAGCCACGGCAAGCATCTGATCAGTCTAACCGAGATACCGAACGCAGAGGTCGTTCCCGCGCTCCTTACGACCCGGTTCGAGCGCGGCTATGTCGCGTTTTCCTGGAGCGATGGCGGGATCACCTATTGGGCCGTTTCCGATATGGCAGCCGACGAGCTGCGAAGCTTCGTCGATCTGGTACGGGCCGCAATCCGCTCCTAAGCGGATCGCACCGAACAGTTTAGGGTCTGAACCCAATCAGGTCGTTGCGCAGAGTTAGCAAATCAGATTCCCTGCCTCCGGATGGCGGACTCGGAGGGGGCAATGGGGCATCTTTTTTGGTTGAGCGATGAAGCTTGGGCAGCGATCGAACCGCATCTGCCGAAGAACCAACCGGGCGCCCGGCGTGTCGACGATCGGCGAGTGATCAGCGGCATCTTGCATGTTGT
>JAENXG010000454.1 GCA_016649675.1 Methyloceanibacter sp. | reverse complement strand
CGGGGCCGGCGATCCTGGACACCTACGATTTCAGTGGGATTGGCAAATTGGCGGATGTCGGAGGGGGCCACGGGTCAATGCTCGCCAGCCTTTTGAGACAATATCCTCACATGCAAGGCGTTTTATACGACCTTCCACAAGTTGTTGACACAGTTCCCGCAAGCCAATTTGCGGGTTGCGAGGGCCGCATCCTTATCGAGTCAGGCAGCTTTTTTGCGCGCGTGCCTCAAAACTGTGATGCCTACCTTCTGAAGCACATCATCCACAATTGGAGCGATGATGATTGTCGCAAAATCCTAGCGTTGGTGCGTGAGCAGCTCCCCGCTCATGGACGTGTGCTCATATGCGAGATGGTCATCCAGAATGATCCGGGCCCAACCCCAGCCAAAATGCTGGATATCGAAATGCTAGTAATGACCGTGGGAGGCAAGGAAAGATCACCTGGGGAATTTCGAGACTTATTTTCGTCGGCTGGACTGAGCCTCGGCTGCATCATTCCCACACCAAGTCCCCTCTGCGTGATTGAAGCCTATGCTAACTAGCGGCCCGCGCGAGGGGCACCCGACGCCAGCAGGTTCGCCGGCATCCTCGCTCGGTCGCAAAGCAGGGGTCTGTTTAGAGCGTCCGCTTTGGGTCACTTGCTGACCTCGTAGCGCAGCACCGATTTGGTCCGCTTCGTCTCCAATTGCGGACATGGGCGGGCAGCAAGTTTTGCCCGCTGGGTCCTAAGTAGGCGGCTTCATCGCGTGATGCGGGTGATCTTTGAGCCCTCAAGACTCAGACTGTACATCAGCCCCTGCTGATCGAGAATGAAGCCGATGATGGGGCTTGTGAGGCTGTCGGTATCGATGGATCCACCAGCGCCCAGTGTGATGACCACGATTGACCCGTCGATACCGACCTTCCAGCCGTATGCGTTCTGGAATTGAGCTAAGGATTCTTCAGTCATAAATATGATGATTACGGATTGAGATTGAACACCGAGTTGAAAGCCGAATGAGGCCGAGACTATGTTGTAATATCCCGCCGCATTCCCGTGAACGATGAGAACGCCCTCTCCATATTCCCCGCCCAATCCGATGCCTGCTTTAAGGACAGAGGGAAACACCAAGACTCCCGCTGCCTTCCGGCCAAGCTCTTGAGCGCTCTGATTTTGCTCGATGAACCTATGAAGGGTTACGTTGGCGGCGTCATTGAGCTCGCCCGCGGAACTCGCCTCGCCGACATGAGGAACTGCGACAAGCGCGAGCAACGCAAATGACACCAGTAACGGCTTCATTCGGAATCTATGTGGAGCGCCGCGCCGCGGTTGGCTCGATCCGGGCGTGCATTTCATCGGCAAGCCTTTTCATTTGAAGAATTGGCAGTCGAGCGCTTCTCGACGGCGGTCCTTGGCTCTGCCTGAGGAATGCCGAACACCTATGCTGATGTCGCTCAGAGCAGAAGCCACGTCACGGCGCGTTAGTTCCGCCCTAACAACGCTTCTTTTGCTTCGTTGATGCGCGCGGCGAGATACGTCGATCCTCCCTGATCGGGATGGAACTTCATCATTAGCCTGCGATGCGCCGCACGAATTTCTTGCTTGCCAGCGCCTGCCTTGAGGCCAAGCACGTCAAAAGCCTCTGTGGCACTCATGCAGCCCTGTTGGCCGCGAGGCTGTCTTGCGTGGTCTTTGGGAGCGTCCTTTGAGCGCCGGTCGCGCCACCCTTCCGAACGCCGATCGAGATAGGCTTCCATCAGAAGCGCTCCTTGAGGGTCCGTGGCGCGAGTTTCCTCAAGAAGTCTGAGCAACTCGTCGTCGCTCAGTGACGACAAGGCTCTCCCTGTGAATGGACCCTTGAGACATCGGCCATCCATGCGACCGCTATCATGGTCGAGCACCATTTCGAGGGTTTGGGTGCGCACCCCAGATTTCTGCCCAGGTGACTTGCGCGAGGCTCGGAAAGGCGAACCAGACCAGGGCCCGATGGGCACACCGAGGCGGTGACCAAAAATGAGAAGCAGGAAGGCTGCAAAAGCGACGAAGACTGGCATCGGGGACCTTCGAGGGGGGCAACCAGGCAATGGCCTTCGGCGCGCGGGCACGAGTCACACGCAACGTATCGGTAGGCGGCGGGGTGGCCGTGGGATTCGATCAAGGCACCGTTGGTGGCACCGTGAATGCACGCGTTGGCTG
>JAENXG010000530.1 GCA_016649675.1 Methyloceanibacter sp. | reverse complement strand
GCCACCTTATGGGCCGGCGCACGAAGGGCGATGGTGTCGAGTCCTGCGGTGACAAGGTCGGCGATGGGGCAGCCCGGGCGCTTCCTGAGCACGAGCGACAAAGGGCCGGGCCAAAAGGCCTCGGCGAGCGTCCGCGCGGTTCCGTCGACGACGGCGTAGGCTTCGGCCGCGGCGAGGCCCAGCACATGCACGATCAGAGGATTGAAGCGCGGCCGTTCCTTGGCGGCGAAGATTTTGGCGACAGCGCTGCCGTCGAGCGCATTGGCGCCGAGTCCGTAGACCGTCTCGGTGGGAAAGGCGACGATGTCGCCGCGGGCCAGTGCCTGGGCTGCCTTCCTGATGGCCTCTGGCGTAGCGGGGACGATGGCCATGGTGGTCCCATTTCGCGTGTTACCGCAGGCTGGTCAAGCTACCGTGCCGAGACCAGTTAGCGTATCTATCCACCCATGACGACCCTCCTCCTCACCCATCCAGCCTGCCTGCTGCACGACACGGGGCAAGGTCATCCCGAGCGGGCGGACCGCTTGCGCGCCATCGACGATGCGCTCGCCAGGCCCGCGTTCAAGCGCCTGAAGCGCGAGGAGGCTCCTCTCGCCGATCTCGCCACCATCGAGCGGCTGCATCCGAAGGCCTATGTCGAGATGGTCCGTGCCGCGATCCCCAAGCGCGACCATAATTGGCTCGACCCCGATACCGTCGTCTCGCCCGGCAGCTGGGAAGCAGCCTTGCGCGCCGCGGGCGCTGCGACTTATGCGGTCGACCAGGTCATGGAAGGCGCCGCCGATAACGCCTTCTGCGCCGTGCGCCCGCCAGGCCACCACGCCGAGCCGTCGCGTGCCATGGGCTTCTGCCTCTTCAATACGGTGGCCGTCGCGGCGCTGCATGCCCGCGCCGCCCACGGCGCGAGCCGCGTGGCGGTGGTCGATTTCGACGTCCATCACGGGAACGGCACGCAGGAGGCCTTCTGGTCGGACGAGGACCTGTTCTACGGCTCGACCCACCAGATGCCGCTCTTTCCTGGCACCGGCGCGTCTGACGAGACGGGGGCGGGCAACATTTTCAATGCGCCGCTCAAGCCCGGCGACGACGGTGAAGATTTCCGCGAAGCCTGGCAGACGCTCATCCTTCCCGCGCTAGATGATTTCGCACCTGACTTCCTCCTCGTCTCGGCTGGCTTCGACGCCCATATCAATGACCCTTTGGCGCAGCTGAGACTCGTCGAGGCCGACTTTGCCTGGGTGACCGAGAAACTTTTGGCGGTGGCCGCAAAGCACACCCGCGGCAAGCTCGTCTCCACGCTTGAAGGCGGCTACGACCTCGATGCGTTGGCGGCGTCCACCGCCGTGCATGTCGAGACGCTGATGGGCGCGGCCTCTTGATCGTAAGCCACCGAAAGGGTTAAGCAACGCCATGGCGAATCCGACCGACCACTCCGACATCAAGACCATGAGCTTCGAGCAGGCCCTGAAGGAGCTCGAAACCATCGTCGATCGCCTGGAGAAGGGCGATGTCGAGCTGGAAGCCTCGATCCTGATCTATGAGCGGGGCGAGGCGCTGAAAACCCATTGCGACGGCCTGCTGCGCAAGGCGGAGGCGCGGGTCGAGAAGATCTCGCTCAACCAGAACGGCCAGCCCACCGGCACCGAGCCCCTCGACGTCCAAGATTAGACCCTCAGTCCCGCAGCATCGTTACTTTGAGCTTGAGCCCCTCTTTGGGACGGAGCGTGATGCGG
>JAENXG010000565.1 GCA_016649675.1 Methyloceanibacter sp. | reverse complement strand
GAGCGGCCAAGGAGATTCGGAAGAAACGATGTTGGGGCATCTCCGCGAGGCGGTACGGGGCACAATCCCACCCAAAGTCGTGCACGCCTACCGCGTGGTGCGCCACACGATGCTGTGGCCGTGCGAGCAGGAAATGGTGGCCGCGCGACAGTTTCTCGCCCCCGACAAGGTTGCGGTCGATGTCGGCGCCAATGTCGGGCTGTTCACCGCCGTCCTCGCGCGGCGCTCCAAGAAGGTGATTGCCTTCGAGCCCAATCCCGATTGCGCAGAGCACCTCAGGGAGGTGGCGCCGCGGAACTGCGAGATCATCGCCAAGGCCGTTTCCGATCGCGAGGGAACGACCGTGCTGCGCGTGCCGATCGACGGCGACGTCCCCATGCATGCGCTCGCCACCATCGAAGCGGCCAACCGCTATGGCAGCGAGACCCGCGTCACCGGCTTCGTCACGTATTCCGTCGAAAAGGTCACGCTCGATGACACCCTGCTTCCGGCCATGGCCGCCGAGCGCGTCGCCTTTATCAATATCGACGCCGAGGGCCATGAATTTGCGGTGCTGCGGGGAGGCGAAAGGCTGATCGCCAGGCACCGGCCGGTGCTCCTGGTCGAGCTCGAATATCGGCATGGTGCTCAGGTGAAGGAGGTCTTCGCGTGGCTTGAAGAGCGCGGCTATGTTCCGCGTGCCCTAATCGACCGGCATAACCTTGCGGTGATCGACGCCGCGGGTCTCCACGATCTGCAAGACGAGGCGCGGCTTGCCCGCCAGCTTGCCGGGAGCCGCCACTCGGGCTACGTCAACAACATCTTCTTTCTGCCTGAGGGCTGAAGGCAGTCCCACCCCACAAAAGGACGGCATTGGCAAAGCTTGTCTATATCGGCGGCTATGGTCGCAGCGGCTCGACCTTGCTCGAATATTTGCTGGCGGCGAACCCTAAGGTCGTCGCTTGCGGCGAAATTGCGCGGCATCTGCGCAGCTTCGGCAGGCATAAGATCTGCACCTGCGGCGAGCCGATGAAAGTCTGCCCGGTGTGGGGAGATTTCCGGCACAAGTCGGGACGATTGAAAGGCTTGGACCACGAAGATCTCGGGCGGGCGTTGCTCGAGCACGTTTCCGGCCAATATGCTGTCATGGTGGACTCCTCGAAGACGGCATGGGGCTCCACGCTCATGCCGTTCCGCATGTCGAAGAGGCTTGGCCGGGACTTCCTGCTCGTCCATCTCGTGCGCGATCCGCGCGGGGTGTGCTGGTCCACCATGCGGGCGCAGCAGCGGCCGAAGAAGACCCCCAAGAAGGGCAAGGTAAAGCTCTGGCAAAAGAGCCGGCGAGGCTCGCCCCCCGCCATCCGCTCGATCCGCACCGTGATCGGCTGGACCATCGCCAATCTTGCGTGCGAGATGTTCGGCTGGCGGCATCCCGACCGCTATGTGCGGATCCGCTACGAGGACCTCGTGCAGGCCCCGCTCGAGGCCATCACCCAGGTCCTCGCCAGGGTCTCGCTGGATCCGCCTTCGACGCTCGAGCGCAACTATCTGGCGGACAACCGCCATCAGCTCTACGGCAACGCCATGCG
>JAENXG010000555.1 GCA_016649675.1 Methyloceanibacter sp. | reverse complement strand
GCGCGCTTCCGCCTGCACGCGCGCGACGAGGTCCTTGCCGCCGCGGGGCACGATCACGTCGATGGCGCCGCCAAGTCCGGCGAGCATGAACCCGACCGCGGCGCGATCCACCGTCGGCACGAGCTGGATGGCGGCTTCCGGCAGGCCTGAAGCGACCACGGCCTCGTTCATCACGTTGCAGATTACCAGCGCCGAGAGGAAACTCTCCGAGCCGCTTCTGAGGATCACCGCGTTGCCGGACTTGAGGCAGAGCCCTGCGGCGTCGGCGGTCACATTCGGCCTCGACTCATAGATGATGCCGATGACGCCGAGCGGCACGCGCACGCGGGAGATCTGAAGCCCGTTGGGCCGCGTCCAGCTCGCCATCACTTGGCCGACAGGGTCTGGGAGTGCGGCGACCTCGCGCAGGCCCTTGGCCATCGCCGCGACGCGGGCCTCGTTCAGCGCGAGCCGGTCGAGAAAGGCGCTATCGCGTCCCTTGGCCCTGGCGCCTTCGAGGTCATGGGCATTGGCCTCGAGGATCTTCCCGGCGCGCAATTCGAGCCGGTCAGCCATGGCTTCGAGCGCCGCGTTCTTCCGCTCCGTCGCGGCAAGGGCAAGCGTGCCAGCGGCTTCGCGGGCGAGACGCCCCATATAGAGCATCATCGGCTCGATGGTCGCTTCGGGTCTGTCTAGAATCGCGCTCACCGGTCAATCTTCCGCTGCAAAACCATATCGTCCCGGTGGATCAGCTCAGGACGCCCAAGGTAGCCGAGAATATCGGCAATTTCACTGCTCTTGCGGCCGATGATGGCGCTCGCCTCCTCATGCTCGTAGCCCGTGAGCCCGCGGCCGATCTCGACGCCTTCGCCATTCCTGATTACCACCGCATCGCCACGCTCGAAGCTCCCATCGACGCGTGTGACGCCCGCCGGCAGGAGGCTCTTGCCCGAGGCGAGCGCCTCGGCCGCGCCTTTATCGACGGTGAACGAGCCCTTGGGCTCGAGCGTTCCGGCGATCCAGCGCTTCCGCGCCGTCACCGGATCTGAGCGCGCCAGGAACCAGGTTCCCGTCCCCTTCTCGGCGAGCGCGCGAAGCGGGTTGATCACCTTGCCGCTGGCGATCACCATATGGGTGCCGCCGGAGACGGCGATCTTCGCCGCCTCGATCTTGGTCACCATGCCGCCTTTCGACAGCTCTGACCCGACGTCGCCCGCCATCGCCTCGATCTCTGGCGTGATGTCGGTCACCTCGTCGAGCCGGCGTGCATCGGCGCCCGACCCCGGCGGCGCGGTATAGAACCCGTCGACGTCGGAGAGCAGCACGAGGCAATCGGCGCTCATCATCGAGGCCACGCGCGCCGCGAGCCTGTCGTTGTCGCCATAGCGGATCTCGCTCGTCGCCACCGTGTCGTTCTCGTTCACCACCGGCACGGCGCCGAGCTTCAACAGCGTCGTCATGGTGCTCCGCGCATTGAGGTACCGCCTGCGCTCTTCGGTGTCGCCGAGGGTGAGCAGCACCTGCGCTGCCACGAGGCCGCGGGCGCGGAAGGCGTCTTCATAGGCATGGGCGAGGTCGATCTGTCCTACGGCTGCCGCTGCCTGGCTATCCTCGAGCTTCAGCGCCCCCTTCGGCAG
>JAENXG010000275.1 GCA_016649675.1 Methyloceanibacter sp. | reverse complement strand
TTGGCGGGAAGACCGGCACGTATTGCGAGGTGATGCCGAAGCGCTGCCGGGACGGCTTTCGCCCCATCGGCCAAGTTCCCGCTGGATTGTAGGCATCACGAGCGGCGATGCTCTTGCGTCTGGTTACGTCACGCTCGGGCGAGAATGGACGCTTGCTTCGGACGCCTTTTCCGCTGTTTCGCCTGCCGCAACCTGGCCGAACAAGGTTCCGGCCGCATAGCGCAACCCGCTCCCGGGGAGCGCCGCGAGATTGGCGTCGTAGCCGACGGCCCGGGCGCGCACTTCGAGAAGCGAGAAGATCTCGGCGCGATATGGGTGTCTCATCATCTGATACTTGATGAAGGCGCAATCGGAAGGACGTGTCTCGGGAAGGCGCGCAGCGTGCGCCAGGGGCGCTTGCTTCATGCCGACGCGCCGGTAGAGCTCGGCAATCACGGCATGAGGCCTCGCAATGAGCTCTTCATGCCGCACCACGAACCAATTGGCCTCCCGCTCGCGCATCAGCACATCGATCGATTCCGCCCACGTCGCTGCTGCGCGCAGGATGAGATTGTCGGGCAGGCTGTTCACGAATTCGGTCGGCACGAGAAAGGACGTGTTCCCCTTGACCGTGGCAGATTGGATGGTCGGCCACGGCGCGCGCATGGAGAAGACGAAGAGCGCGTCGGGAAACATGGCCTTCAGCATGAGTCTAAACTATGAGACGCAGCTCAAAAAGGGGTGATGGTCGCTTACGGTAATTTCGTTGGGCCGCCGGGGTTCAAGACGTTTCCCTGTTTCAACGGGAAAATAGAGGGAAAAATCGAGCGTGTCTCGCCTCCGGCCATTTCTTCTCGCCTAAGCTCCCCTCAAGATCCAACAATCCCAAGGTGCAATTCCCTGCGACGACAAAACAGGGAATTTAGTTTTGTGGAGACTTAGCTTCTCATCTCAGCAGTCAACTCAGCAGGGAGTTGGCAGCTGCGGCTGGGATCAAGTGAGCAGGGATGGCAACACGCCGAAGTCCCTCATCGACAAACTCGACATCCTGTCCGTGACCAACAAAGAGCGCGATGTCCGTTATTCGGTCTACACCCCAAGGGCGAATGTAGAGCAGACCTTTGTCATCGATGGAACAACCGGCACCTATAGCAAGGTCATGCCGAAGCGCTGCCGCGATGGCTTCCACCCCATCGGGTCAAGTTCCGGCGAAATTGTAGGCATGCTCTTGTAATGTACGGTAAAATACCGTACATTATGAATAGTGTAAGAAGAGAGGTGCCCTAATGCCCCAGCAACCGACGCGGTCCACGCGCCTTGAGGCGCGCATTTCGCCGGACACCCTTGCCGTCGTGAAGCGCGCTGCCGAGATCCAGGGACGGAGCCTCAGCGACTTTGTGGTCGCAGCAGCCCAGGAAGCAGCACAGAGAACCATCGAAGAGACGCAGATTATTCGTTTGTCGATCGAAGATCAAAAGGCCGTTGCCGAATCGATCCTCAATCCGCCTGAGCCTGCTTCGGCGCTCCGGCGCGCGCAGAAGAGTCATCGTCGGCTGGTCGTAGAGTCTTCGTGACGGACGCATTTGTTATCGAGGTTCTGTCGTCGAGCCATGACCGCTTGGCCTTTACGTCGGGCAGCGAAGTCCTTGACCGGTATCTGCAAAGCCAGGCCAGCCAGGATGTCCGCCGGCGTATCTCGAACTGCTTTGTCGCCGTGCCTCCGGCATCCACGATCATTGCTGGCTATTATACCCTCGCCGCGTCGAGCATTCCGCTCACCGACCTGCCAGAGGAACTGGCTAACCGGCTTCCCCGCTATCCTGTCATCCCCGCGGCAATAATTGGAAGACTAGCAGTAGACCGCCAATACCGGCGGCGGGGACTGGGGGCGGCTCTTCTCTTCGATGCCCTCCAGCGGACCATGCGGGCTGATCCCGCTGTGTTCACGCTGATTGTCGATGCCAAGGACGATGATGCCGTGGCCTTCTACAGGCGTTTTGGATTCCTGCCCTTCGCAAGCAGAGCCATGAGCTTGTACCTGCCGATAGCGACAGCAGCGAAGCTGTTCGAAAGCTAGCTAGACAACGCGCCATCCTAAAGCGCTGGGGGACGGCCGAAGCTGGGTTTGGGGTGGCCCAACCTGACATGGCGACGCAACGCCACGGACACAGAGCCCCGAACGCTATGGAGCGATGTTTTTCCAGTCGCTGTACGAGGCTAGAGGCCTCTGGAGAAGCCCTCCGGTCTTGCTAGTCGTACGCCGGGCCCTCCCAGAGCATCTGCCGGGACAAAGATTATCCCCTCCTTCTCGAGGGCCTCCTGGATATGGGCAAGGGTGTCCACTCTCGCCCCTGCCCCATTCTCAAAGCGGCTGACCGTGTTGGGGGCCAGTCCGGCCTTCTCCGCCAACTCACGAACCCCCCAACCGAGCGCCGCCCGGGCCATCCGCACCTGCAGCCGCGTGATCACAAAATCCGCTCCCCGATCACAAATGGACTTGACGGGACAGTATGTATTGGGTACAGTATACACATAACTTGGTATGATGTACACATAAAGAGCATCTCATGAACAGTTCACCCCTGAGCTTTGAGCTCCACACCTACAGCCTGCTGCGCCAGAAGTTGGTCGAGGCCTTTCCTGACGCCGATGAGGAAACGATTCGGGACACGCTGGAAGGCATTACCACCCTGCACGAGTTGATTGCCGAAATCATCCGGTCGGCATTGATCGACGGGGCGCTTCACGCAGGTCTCAAATCGCGCATGGATGAAATGAAGGAGCGGCTATCGCGGCTGGAACAGCGTGAACTCAAAAAGCGGAGGTTTGCGCTCGATGCGATGTGCGAGGTGGGGCTGGCGAAACTCGAGCAGCCTGACTTCACCGTATCGGTACGCACCGGCACCCCGTCTCTGGTCGTGGTCGCTGAGAACGAGATCCCGCATGACTATTGGGTCCCGCAGCCGGCCAAACTTGATCGACAAGCTGTTCTTAATGAGCTGAAGCGCGGAGCCGAAGTCCCCGGAGTTCAGCTCAGCAATATCAAACCCACCCTGACTGTGAGGACAAAGTGATGGCGTTCTCGGATACACAAGCCCGCCAGCTGAAGGCCAAACTCGATTCCCAAAACGTGAAAACACGCAAGGCGAATGGCGCCACCCTGCACTACATCGAGGGCTGGCACGCTATTGCCGAGGCTAATCGAATATTTGGGTATGACGCCTGGGACCGGCGGACCCTTGCAACGCGGTGTGTATGGACTGGTACCAACGACCAGCACTACCTCGCCGCTTACATAGCAAAGGTGCGCATCCGCGTTCGAGCAGGCGACATCACTGTCGTACGGGAGGGCTCAGGGACTGGCGAAGGTAAGGCGCCGACTCCCGGGCAGGCTCATGAGATTGCGCTGAAGACAGCCGAAACCGATGCGACGAAACGAGCGCTAGCCACTTTCGGCAATCCGTTTGGTCTTGCGCTTTACGATCGCGAGCAAACTGGCGTCCGACAGCGCCCCAATGGCAAGACAGTTACGGAGGAAATCGCCAAAGGGCCTTGGATGCTTCGCTCGGCGACCGGCACCTTGGCCGGCAGCTTCGACACACCGGACGCCTTTGCCACAGCTCTTCGCGGCGCTTTGACCAAGGCCGAGGACATTGAGCGGCTCTTCGG
>JAENXG010000121.1 GCA_016649675.1 Methyloceanibacter sp. | reverse complement strand
TGCAGCATCTGGCGGGAGGTGCGCACGATCTTGTTGATGGTCTCGATCATGTGCACGGGGATGCGGATGGTTCTTGCTTGATCAGCAATGCTGCGGGTGATGGCCTGCCTGATCCACCAGGTGGCGTAGGTCGAGAACTTGTAGCCACGGCGGTACTCGAACTTATCCACGGCCTTCATCAGGCCGATATTGCCTTCCTGAATCAAATCAAGGAACTGGAGCCCGCGGTTCGTGTATTTCTTGGCGATGGAGATGACGAGGCGCAAATTCGCTTCCACCATCTCCTTCTTCGCCTGGCGCGCTTCGCGCTCGCCCTTCTGCACGATATGCACGATGCGGCGGAACTCGGAGATGTGGAGGCCGGTCTCGGCGGCGAGGTTCTGGATCTCCTGGCGGAGCTCTTTCACCATGCCGCGCTCGTCGTGGATGAAATCGGCCCAGCCGCGCTTCTTCAGGCGCCCCACCCGGCGCAGCCAGTTGGGGTCGAGCTCGTTGTCCTGATATTCGACGAGGAAGTCGTCGCGCTTGACGCCATAGCTCTCGGCAAGCCGGAGCATGCGGCCCTCATAGCCGAGCAGCTTCTTGTTGATGTCGTAGAGCGTCTCGACCAGACTCTCGATGCGGTTGGCGTTGAGCGACAGCGACTTGATCTCGGCGACGATCTCGTCCTTCAGCACCTTGTAGCGCTTCTCCTGGCCGGAGGAGAGCTGGTCGTTCCGAAGCGCGCGCTCGACCACCTGGTCCTGCAATTTGCGGAGCTTCTTGTAGTTGGTGGCGACGAGGTCGAAGGTCTCGAGCACCTTGGGCTTGAGCTCGGCTTCCATGGCGGCAAGGGAGAGCGAGTTCTCGAGGTCGTCCTCGTCCTCCTCGAATTCCTCGGGCCGCGGCTCCTGCTCCTCGTCGTCGTCGGTAGCGGCGCGGGCGGCGGCAGGTTGGGCCGGCTGGGGCTGGGCACCCGGTGCTGCCTGGCCGTCGGCGCCATTGGCCCCTTCGGGCACAGGCTGCGCGGGCGCAGGCTTGGCGTCGGGTCCCTGATAGGTGGCTTCGAGATCGATGATGTCGCGGAGCAGAATCTTTCCCTCGTTCAGCTCGTCGCGCCAGATGATGATGGCTTGGAAGGTGAGCGGGCTCTCGCACAGGCCGGCAATCATGGCCTCGCGGCCGGCCTCGATGCGCTTGGCGATGGCGATCTCGCCCTCGCGGGAGAGAAGCTCGACGGAGCCCATCTCGCGCAGATACATGCGCACGGGATCGTCGGTGCGGTCGATCGGCTCGGTTTTGCTTTCGGTCTTGGCCACGGGCTGCACGGGAACGACCGGGCGCGCCGGCGTTTCGGCCGTGGCCTCGCCTTCGGCCGGCTCCTCGGCCTCGTCGGTGTCGACCACGTTGATGCCCATGTCGGAGAGCATCGACATGGTGTCCTCGATCTGCTCGGAGGAGACCTCCTCGGAGGGGAGCACCTCGTTCAGCTCGTCATAGGTGACGAAGCCGCGCGCCTTGGCCGTCTTAATCAGCTTCTTGACGGCGGCGTCAGACATGTCGAGCAGAGGGCCGTCGTGTGGCTCGGCCTGGGGCTGCTCTTGATCCTCGGCTTCAGCGGTCTTGGTTGCCATTCATCTTACTCCGAAGCGCAAATTCGTTTTGAGACGCGCCCGCCTGACTTGGAAAGCGCGTAAGAGGCTTTCGCGCACTCTTCCCAAGGGCACGTGTCCTAAGCGATTAACGGGGTCTCCGTTAATCGTCAATTAAGCATGACCTCGGCCGAGCCTCCTCGCCAGATTTCGCTATACTGGCGCCAATCTCCCAGTCGACAGTCACTCTCCTAACAAATACCGCCCGCAAGGGCTAACACGAGAGACTTATAACGGCTATCACTTCCGCTGGATTACCCCATATCCTGTTGGCCTATGGGTCTGTCGTTATTTTGCGGGATCTGCCTCAGCCCTCAAATTCGGCCTAAGAGCACGCGTCCCGCCCCCATTTTAAGGGTCGCGCGGTAGTTGCACGTCTACTCCATGACTTGGCGAGAGCCACCACCTGTGTCAAGGCCAGGAGCCCGTTCCGCCAAGATTTTCTTGCGTTTGACCTCAATCATTGCTGGGTCAGGAGCTTGCAAGAATGAGGCCGCTTGAGGGTGCAATTCAGCGCCTATGATCGGGGCGCCTTCCCTTCTGCCATGACCCCTTATCACGCGTCACCTGCGCAATCTTCTCCTTGAACTTCTCGCCAAACTCCCGGTCGCCGGCATCGTCGCTGGCGTGCTGGCTCCCGGCGCTTGCCACCTGCTGCTGGAGCTCGGCGAATTGCTCAAACTCCGCGTCGGAGCCGTCGGATAGCAGTTCCGCGCCCTCCTGCAGCTCCCTATTGAGGCTCGGCAGCGCCCGCCAGCGGAAAATAAGATCGGCGAAGTGCTCCTCCACTTCCGCTTCCGGGCTCTCCGGCTGGAGAAAGGCGAGGCGAGCGAAGGCGCTCTCGCGCGCGAGCTTCGCCAGCAGCTTGCCATGGCTGCTCGCCTCAACGGCCTCAATCAGGCGCTCGCGCGTGATGCCGTCCCCCTCGAAAATGGTTCGGGTGACAAAGCCGAGCAATGCGGCAAGCGGCTTGTCCCTGATCTCGAGGCTCGCGACCTCCTCGGCAAAGCGGTCGAGCAACCAGGGGTGATTGATGAGCGCGAGCGTGATGGTGGTGGCAAATCCGTAGGACGAAGGGACGGGCGTGGCCCCGCCCGCTCCTTGGCTGGACGCGGCGTTCGCCGGCTGCTTCCCGCCGCGCGCCCCCTTCGGGCGCCACAGAGAAAAGAGCCGGCTCTTGACCTCGCGGCGATAGTGATCCTTGACCCGCGCATTGCCGATCTCAGCCAGCAGCCGCTCGAGCCGCTCCTCGAAAGCAGCACGGCGTTCCGGCGTATCGATGGCGTGCCCCCGGAGCTCTCGCAGCCAGACCATGTCGATGAGCGGACGCGCCGCCGCAAGACACTCGGCAAGCGCGCCAGCCCCTTTCGTCCGCACGAGATCATCGGGGTCTGAGCCATGGGGCAAGAAGGCGAAGCGGAAGGAATGGCCTTCGCGCAAATTGGGCAGCATGCGGTCGATGGCGCGCGCCGCGGCCGCCTCCCCTGCGTTGTCGCCGTCGAAGCAGATGATGGGCTCCGGCGCCAGCAGCCAGAGCTGCTCCATCTGGCGCTCGGTGAAGGCGGTGCCGAGCGTGGCGACGGTGTTGGTGAACCCCGCCTGATGAAGCGCGATCACGTCCATATAGCCTTCGACCACGATGAGCTCGCCCTTGTCGAAGGCAGCCTTTCGGGCGCGGGCGAAATTGAACACCATCGAACCCTTGTCGAAGAGCCTGGTCTCGGGCGAGTTCAGATATTTGGGCTCGGAAGCGGGGTCGAGCGCGCGGGCGCCGAAGGCGATGACGCGCGACTTGGCATCGAGAATGGGAATGGTGAGCCGGTTGCGGAAGCGATCGTAGGTGGCGCGGCCGTCATCGGGCTTGATGAGAAGCCCCGCTTCCAAAGCCTGCGCCTCGGTGAAGCCCTTCTTCAACAGCGCGCCCTTTAGAGTGTCTCTCGATTGCGGCGCAAAGCCGATGCGGAACTCCTTCAGCGTTTGCGGCGTCAGCCCCCGCCGCTCGGCATAGAGGAGCGCGTCGCGCCCCTCGCGCGTCATGAGCTCGTCCTCGAAGAGCTGCGCCGCAGCCTCCAGCGCATCGAGGAGGCCGAGCCGCTCCTTGGCGACGCGCTCGAATTGCGGGTCGGGCTTGGGCAGCTCCAAGCCAGCTTCCCCCGCAAGCCTCTCCACGGCTTCCGGGAAGCTCAAGCCCTCCGTCTCCATGAGGAAGGTGAAGACGTCGCCGTGCTTGCCGGAGGAGAAGCAGTGATAGAAGCCCTTCTGGTCGTTGACGGTGAAGGAGGGCGTTTTCTCCTTGTTGAAGGGCGATAGTCCCTTCCATTCGCGACCGGCGCGTTTCAGCGGCACGCGGCGCGAGACGATTTGCGAGACGGGCAACCGGGCCCTGATCTCATCGAGGAACGAATCGGAGAACTTCATTGGTGCCAGTGAGCGCCAGGCGGGCGCACGAAGCCACAGGTCTGTTGCCGTCATTACCGCTATTCACTGGACCGCTACTCACTCCCTAGAACAAATGCGGAACATTGTCTATCACGGGGGCGCGCATGCGACAACGCCCTCCCCGAGAGAGGGAGGGCGTCGCATTTCGTTGGTCTTGCCGGAACGCCGGCAAGGAGGCGCAAACCGCTTAATTGCTTCCAGGCGTGCCCGTCAGGATCAGCTCGGCGGGAGCCACGGCGGTGAGGGTCGAGGCGTCGGCGCCACAGAGCAGGTTCACGAACTGGCGCAGCCCGCTCTGCAACTGAATCATCTCGCCCGGGCGTAGGCTCACCTTGATACGAGACGAGGCATAAGGCGCCTCGACTCCAGCGTCCTTCCATATGACCGCGTTCACGGCGCAGGAACCGCGCTCGGGCACGAAGAAGGCGATGAGGCGCTGCCCGCCAATGGTGGCAAGGATTGGATCACTCGGTCCGACCGGTCCGAAATTGGTCGTCGGGTCGTCGGCGCTGGCCGGGGCATTCGCGGCGACGAGCGCAAGAAGCGCGCCGGCAGCGGCCAGGGCTGAGAATTTAAAGCGTGAGATCATCGTTGGCCTCCTTTTGAGGTTCGAGTTTTGAGGTTCGAGCAAGGAATCGCTCCATGCTGCATTGCACACTGAATACCGCGATGCAGTGACAAAACTATGTTGCAGTGCAAGACAAATGGCCGCGGGCCAAATCGGAAGGAGCGATTGGGATTTCTGATCGCGCCGTTCTAATCGAGCTGAGCGCTCGCTCGCTGACGCGCGCGAAATTCGTGCATCGCGCTGTTGGTGAATAATCTTCCCTGCCAAATCACGTCGATCACGGCGAACTTCGACGGTTTTGCCAAAATCGCTCGGATTTCATGCTCAGTTTCCGGCTGGCGAACTCCGTGCCCCGAAATGTTGAGGTAAACAAGCAGTGTGGTGTGCGCAGGATAATTTCGGCGTTCTTTCTTTTGAATTGCCTCGCGGATGGCGATCGGAATGGCGTCAAGACGCTTATGCCAATTTTCTACCGGATCGAATTTCAAGCCACGATTCTGCGGGCGATATTCATGACCACGAATGCGACCAGGCTCCATAACTTCCGTAATTTCGATGGGAACGGCAGACCCGGTGTCCCAGATGACATAAGCGTCGGGACGGACTTGGCTCGTCAATCGTATGCGGTGCGGACCAATTAGCTTCGCGTAGTCCACAAGGGTAAGGGCTTCTCTGTACCACTGCAAATTCTGCCTATTGAATAAGAACTCACCATCCATCAGGCGGTTGATTTGATACAGGCGCCGGCCAAAGGCGTCGGGCGAGCGCCATTCTTCAAACCACGGTCGAGCGTGTTTCAGATACTCGGCGAAACGACCGGCATCGACACTCACGCGAGCTTCTGCTTCACCAGCGCGCTCGCCTTGGCGAAGTCCATCTGGCCGGCATAGCTCGCTTTGAGCGCCGTCATCACCTTGCCCATGTCCTTGACGCTCGCCGCGCCCGCTTGCGCGATGGCATCGGCAATGGCCTTCTGCATGTCGGCCTCGGAGAGCTGCTTGGGGAGGAACTCGCGGATGATGGCGATCTCCTCGCCCTCCTGCTTGGCAAGTTCGGCACGCCCCGCGCCGGCATAGATCTTCTCAGACTCCTCGCGCTGCTTGATCATCTTGGCGAAGAGATCGAGCAGCTCGGCGTCGGTGGCTTGCGTCTTGCCGGCCGTGCGCGCGGCGATGTCGCGATCCTTTATGGCCGCGCTGACCAGCCTGAGCGTCGACATGCGGCGCTTGTCTTGCGCCTTGGTGGCATGCTTCAAGGCGGCGGTGATGGTCTCGCGCATCGACTCCGGCTCGGGGCTATTTTCAGGAAGAAGCTCCCAAAGTAATCGACAGAGTCGACCCAAGCAAGGGAATTTGCCACGCTAACCTATTGTTTTAACAAGAAAATATTTTGTCCTGTGGATTGACCCAAGCGGCTCCCCGACGTACAGGTTGCGCGGCCGAAAGAGTTAAGGGCCTGAGGGGCCTTGGCCCTTGACGTCAATGTCCTTGCACCCGACCTTGCAACCGGGCGACTCCGCCGAACGGTCGCCCATAAGAGCCAATGAACGATACGAATGAAGCTCCGGCCGCAGAGGCCGCAAATTCGCGCGCGCGGGCTGCCCCCTGGGCCGACGCGGCGCCGACGGCTCTTCTCGTTCTCGCCGACGGCACCGTCATCGAGGGTCAGGGCGCCGGCGCGACCGGCATTGCGGTCGGCGAGGTCTGCTTCAACACGGCGATGACCGGCTATCAGGAGATCCTGACCGACCCCTCCTATGCCGGCCAGATCATCACCTTCACCTTTCCCCATATCGGCAATGTCGGCACCAATAGCGAGGACATGGAGACCGCAAGCCTCGCCGCAGCGGCAGGGGTCAGAGGCTGCGTGCTGCGCGCGCCGATCACGCCGCCGTCGAACTGGCGTGCGCGCCAAGATTTCGGCGACTGGCTGAAAGCGCGCGGCATCATCGTCATCACCGGCGTCGATACCCGCGCGCTCACGGCGCTGATCCGCGAGAAGGGCATGCCGAACGCGGTGATCGCGCATGCGCCTGACGGCAAGTTCGATCTCGCCGCGTTGAAGCGCGAGGCTGCCGCCTGGCCCGGCATGGTCGGGCTCGATCTCGCCAAGGACGTGACCTCAGGCCAGAGCTACACGTGGGACGAGACCGAATGGGCGTGGGGAGAGGGCTATGGCCGGCAGGAGCACCCCCGCTTCCATGTGGTCGCCATCGACTATGGGCTTAAGCGCAACATCCTGCGCGAGCTTGCCACTGCCGGCTGCCGCCTCACCATCGTCCCCGCCACGGCGAGCGCCGAGGAGATCCTCGAGCGGAAGCCTGACGGCGTGTTCCTGTCGAACGGTCCGGGAGACCCGGCGGCGACCGGCGTCTATGCCGTGCCCGAGATCAGGAAGCTCGTGGACTCCGGCGTGCCCCTGTTCGGCATTTGCCTCGGGCATCAGATGCTCGGGCTCGCTCTCGGCGCCACCACCAGCAAGATGCATCAGGGCCATCATGGCGCGAACCACCCGGTGAAAGACTTCACCACGGGCAAGGTCGAGATCACCTCGATGAATCACGGTTTCGCCGTCGACCGCGCGAGCCTGCCCGCTTCCGTCGAGGAAACCCATGTCTCGCTGTTCGACGGCTCCAATGCCGGGCTGAAGCTCAAGGGCCGGCCCGTGTTCTCGGTGCAATACCATCCCGAGGCCTCGCCCGGCCCCCAAGACAGCCACTATCTCTTCACCCGCTTCGTTGAGCTGATGCGTGCTCGCACGGACAGCTCAGCCCCGACCGAGTAAGCGACCCGATTTGCAGCCGCT
>JAENXG010000532.1 GCA_016649675.1 Methyloceanibacter sp. | reverse complement strand
GTGAGCGATCTGGCCTCAGGCGCCTATGTCATCGGGGCGGACCAGGTGCTCGTGCTCGAGGACCGCATCTTGTCGAAGCCCGAGACCATGGAGGCGGCGCGCTGGCAATTGCTCGATCTCCGCGGCAAGAGCCACACGCTGCATACGGCGGTCGCCGTGGCGACCAAGGGCGAGACCATATGGTCCGACACAGACATAGCGACGCTGACCATGCGCAAGCTTTCACCCGAATTCATCGGCCGCTACCTTGCTGCCGCCGGCGAGGAGGTGCTGAGCTCGGTCGGCGCCTACCAGGTCGAGTCCCTCGGGATTCAGCTGTTCGAGAAGATCGACGGGGACTACTTCTCCATCCTAGGCCTGCCTCTACTTCCGCTCCTCGATACGCTTCGGCGCGAGGGCGTCATCGAGGGCTGATCCGCCGTGAAATCCGCCTGTGTCATCGGCTGGCCGGTCGAGCATTCCCGCTCTCCGGCGATCCACCGCTACTGGCTCAAGCGCTATCGCATCGACGGCGCTTACGAGAAGGAGAAGGTCGCGCCTGAGGATCTTGCGCGCTTCCTTGGTGCGCTTGGGGCACGGGGTTATGCCGGCGCCAATGTGACGCTGCCGCACAAGGAGGCAGCCTTGCGGCTCGCAGCGTTTGCCGATGAGGCGGCAAGCGCGATCGGCGCCGCCAATACGCTTTGGCTCGACGGCGAGGGGAAGCTGCACGCGAGCAACACGGATTCCTATGGTTTCATGACCAACCTGAATGAAGCGGCCCCGCACTGGAACGGGGGGCGCCGGCCGGTCTTGGTGCTTGGCGCCGGCGGGGCGGCCCGGGCGATCCTCCATGGCCTTATCGCCCAAGGCGCAGCGAGCATCCTCCTCGCCAACCGCACGCGCGACCGGGCTGAGGCCTTGGCAAAAACGTTCGGTCCGACTGTCCGCGTCATCGATTGGGCGGACCGGGCTCGGGCGCTTGCCGGCTGCGGCCTTCTCGTCAATGCGACCAGCCTCGGCATGACCGGCAAAGGTGATCTCGACATCGATCTTAAGGCACTGCCGTCAGATGCCGTGGTGGCGGACATCGTCTACAGCCCGCTCGAGACGCCCCTTCTTGCCGCCGCGCGCGCCAGAGGAAACCGCGTGGTGGATGGTCTCGGCATGCTGCTTCATCAGGCCGTGCCGGGCTTCGAGCGCTGGTTCGGCGTCCGGCCCGAGGTGACGCCCGAGCTCAAGGCCCATGTCGCAGCGGCGCTTGGAGGAGGGTGATGCTGGTCATTGGCCTGACCGGCGGGATTGGCATGGGGAAGTCGGCGGCGGCTGAGCATTTCGCCCGCCGTGGCGTGCCGGTGTTCAACGCCGACGCTTACGTGCATCGTCTTTATGAAGGAGAGGCGGTCAGGCCGATCGAGGCCGCCTTTCCCGGCGTCACGCAGGGCGGCCGCGTCGATCGGAAGTTGCTCGCCGAGCAGGTGGCGGGCGCGCCGGAGCGCCTTAAGGAGCTCGAGCGGATCGTGCATCCCCTGGTGGTCAAAGCCGAGACCGAGTTCCTGCGTGAGCAGGAGAGAAAGGGCGAGCGTCTCGCCGTGCTCGAGATTCCACTTCTGTTCGAGACCGGCGCCGAGGAACGGGTCGACGTGACCATCGTGCTCAGCGCGCCGGCGGAGGTGCAGAGAAAGCGCGTGATGGCGCGGCCCGGAATGACACGCGAGAAATTTGCGGGCCTCGTTCAGCGCCAGCTTCC
>JAENXG010000011.1 GCA_016649675.1 Methyloceanibacter sp. | reverse complement strand
GTGGATTCGCCGGCGGTCGACCTGACCGTGAAGGCCCTCGAAGCGCTCAGCGAGGACGAAATCGAGGTGATCGCGCTGCTCAGAGGCAGCACGCGGCGCTACGAGCCTGCCGGCAATGTGGTGATCAAGGCCGGGGACATTTCATCTTGCGCGGCGAGCCATCGGCGCTCGAACGGGTCGTCGCGCTGGAGAAGCTGACGCTCACCCGCGACCACAAGGCCCAAGAGCGGGACACGCCGACCGACGAGGTCGGCATCATGGAGGCCGTCGTCACCCCGGACTCCGAGCTTGTCGGGAGCTCCGTTGGGCAGCTCAAGCTGCACGACCGCCACGGCGTCAACCTGCTGGCGGTGAGCCGCAAAGGCCGACGCATCGCCCATCGCCTGCGCTCGGTGAAGCTGAAAGCCGGCGATGTCATCGTGTTGCAAGGCAATCTGACCATCATGCCCGAGACGCTTGGCGAGCTTCACTGCCTGCCGCTGGCCGAGCGCGATCTTCGCATCGGCCGGAAAGCAAGCCTGCTTCCCGTGGGCGTTCTTGCCGCGGCCATGGTGCTCGTCGCCTTCAATGTGGTGCCTGTGGCCGTCGCCTTTTTCGGCGCCGCCGTGGTCCTGTTGCTCGCCGGCTCGCTCTCCTTGCGTGAAGCCTACGATGCGATCGAATGGCCGATCCTGGTGATGCTCGGCGCGCTGATCCCGGTGAGCGATGCGCTGCGCACGACCGGCGGCACGGAGTTGATCGCGGCGGCGCTGTCACACGTGGCGGCTCACATGCCGGCAACCGCGGCGCTCGCCCTCTTGCTCGCTGCGGCCATGGCGGTGACGCCCTTCCTCAACAACGCCGCCACGGTTCTCGTCATGGCGCCCATCGGCGCAAGCGTCGCAAGCAAGCTCGGCTATAATCCCGATCCCTTCCTGATGGCGGTCGCGATCGGAGCGGCCTGCGACTTCCTCACGCCGATCGGGCACCAATGCAACACGCTGGTGATGGGCCCGGGTGGCTACCGCTTCGGCGACTACTGGCGGCTCGGGCTGCCGCTCTCGCTGATCGTTCTCGCCGTCGGCGTGCCGCTGATTGCGTTCTTCTGGCCGGTTTAAAGTTACGGATTGCCGGCGACTTCCGGCGGGCAGCGCTCCTCGACCGGGCGGCCGACGGTCTCCGTGCTTCCCGGCTCGAACACGTAGCGGCCTTTGCACACGCTGACCACCGGCGGGAGATGGCGCGCCTCGAACATGTCGTAGCCCGTCTTCAGGTCGGCCCAGAAGCTCCCCCATCGATTGCCCTTCCGCGCCGCAAAATTGCGGTCGGTCATGCGGAAGGGAAACACGTGGACCGGCACCCGCCCCTCTCCCTGGTCGAGCGCCGCCTCGACGAACCGCCACAGCTCATCGACCACCGGATCGGTCATGGCGAAGCAGCCGATCGAGGAGCATCCGCCATGCACCATGATGAAGGAGCCGTTGCGCCCCTGCGTCTGGTCGTAGGCGTTGGGGAAGCCGAGATTGAAGGCGCGGTGCCAGCGGCTGTTCGGATTGAGCTGCTCGGCGGCGACCGTGTAGAAGCCCTCCGGCGCCTGCCGGTCGCCCTCTTTGACTTTAGGCCCGAGCCGCCCCGACCAGAGACAGACCGGATAGGTGGCGAAGCGGACGAAGCGTCCATCCTTCTCGACCCAAAGCTCAAGCTCCGATTCGAGCTTGAAGATGCGCACCACCACCGGCACGCCGAGCTTCACGCCGTGCGCGGCAAGCCGCTCGTCGAGGCGGGCGAGGTCGGGGGTGCCAGGCAGGGGCCGGCCTGACCGGTAGCGAGCCTGGTTCTCCGTGCGCATCATGTTGATGCGCATGCGGTCGAGCAGCCCCCGCCCCTCCGGCGACAGCAAATAGAAGCCGGCGCCGATCAGCATGGCGATGAGGAGGAACGTGAGAGCGCGCACCTTGGACCTTCAGAGCTCAGGAGAGAGAGAAAGCACGACTCTGACGTCCGGCTCGCCGCGACTGCTACTTTCCGACCGTCGGCGTCGCCGGCCCGAGGGTGAAGGCGCGGTCAGCAGGCTTGGAGGGTCCGAAGCTCAGTCCCAAGATGCTGCCGAGCGGCTTGGTGAGAGAGGCGGAGTAGCCTTTGATCGGTGCGGGCTTGGCCTTGGCTTCCTGCTGGGCGGGGGCACGCGACACCGGCAGCCTCGCAAAGGCCGGGCAAGCGCCGGTCGGACTGGGCCTGACCCCAGGATTCACGAAGGCGGCATTGACCAGGTAATGCTTGTCGCACACCTCGATCTTGGGCGGCAGGTGGCTGACCTCGAAATAGTCGTAGCCCTCTTTCAGGTTCTTCCAGAAATCGTACCACTGATCGTCCTTATGCGCCGCCATGTTGGCCGCGGTCATGCGGAACGGATAGGCCTGGATCTGAAACGCCGTCTGCCCGCCCTCGAGCGCCTGGCGCGCAAGGATGAAGATCTCCTCGACCACCCCGTCGGTCATCGCGTAGCAGCCCGCTGACGTGCAGTCGCCATGCACCATGATGTCTTGGCCGGTGCGGCCATAGGCGCGGTCATAGGCGTTGGGGAAGCCGATATTGAAGGAAAGGTGGTATTTGCTCCGCGGGTTCATCTGGTCGAGCGAGACGAGATAGAACCCTTCCGGCGCCTGCCGGTCGCCCTGCGACACCTTCGGCCCGAGATCCCCGGAATAGCTGCAAATCGGATAGGTCTTGAAGAGGTAGAAGCGGCCGTCGTCCTTTGCCTTCCACACTTCGAGCTCTGATTCGGCCTTGAAGATGCGGATGAGAACCGGCGAATCCTCGGTCATGCCCTTCTCGGCGAGAAGGGCCTGGGTCTGAGCCGAGAGCGGCTTCATGTAAGGCGGCGAGAACTGGCCGCAGCCAGCCAGCGCGGCGACCGAAGCCACCACGCACGCCGCGATTACGGTCGTGATCCCTCTTGAACGAAGCATACGCGAGTGCCCCTTGCGCACCTCGGCCAAGATCAAGCTTGAGAGGTTAAGGCGAAGTTTAGCGCTTCTGACGAGGCGCCGGCGCTTCGGCTTTCCCCGATTGGCCGTTAGTATAAGCCTGCTTGCCACCCAATTGGACTCAAAAAATGGCGCTTTTTTGGGCGTCCGCCGTCAGCTCGACCGGCCCATGGCCAGGAATTTCTCACGCCGATCGGTGCGAATCTCCTGGCGGGTGAGGTGGTCGAATTCGGCGAGCGTCTTGAGGATGGTGTCGCCCGTGGCCTTAATGACCTCGATCCCGTCGCGATGCGCGCCGCCGATGGGTTCGGGGATGATTCCGTCGACAATGCCGAGCCTGATCAGATCCTGGGCCGTGATCTTCATGTTGGTGGCCGCGTCCACGGCGCGCGTCGAATCCTTCCACAGGATCGAGGCTGCCGCCTCGGGCGAAGCGACCGTGTAGATGGCGTGCTCGAGCATATAGACCCGATTGGCCGTGGCGATGGCCACCGCGCCCCCGGACCCCCCCTCGCCGATGATGACCGCTACGATGGGAACCCCAAGGCTGAGGCAGCAGTCCGTCGAGCGGGCAATCGCCTCGGCCTGGCCCCGCTCCTCGGCGCCGATGCCGGGATAGGCCCCTGCCGTATCGACGAGACTCACCACGGGAAGCCCGAAGCGGTCTGCCATCTCCATGAGCCGCACGGCCTTGCGATAGCCCTCGGGCCGCGCCATGCCGAAATTATGCTTGATACGGCCCTCGGTGTCGGAGCCCTTCTCATGGCCGATGAGCATCACCGAGCGGCCTGAGAGACGGCCGATGCCGCCAAGAATGGCCTGGTCCTCGCCGAAGAAGCGATCGCCCGAGAGCGGCGTGAAGTCCTCCACGAGACCGTCGACATAGTGCTTGAAGTGCGGCCGCTCCGGGTGGCGGGCGACTTGCGTCTTCTGCCACGGGGTGAGCTCCGCATAGGTCTCTTCCAAGGCCGCCTTGGCCTTGCCTTCGAGCTTGGCGAGCTCCTCCTCGATCGAGACGGAGCGCTGCTCGAGGGCAAGCGCCTTCAGCTCGGCGACCTTGCTTTCCAGCTCGGCGATCGGTTTTTCGAAATCGAGATAGGTGCGCATCCGGCTCAAGCTTTGCCCCTGGGGAAGCCATTTCCCCGGCAGATTTGCGAAAAACAGATAAGGCAACGGGAATTCCGTTGTAAGTGGCCTTGGCGCGGGAGCCTGTCAACCGGCGAGCGCCAGGTGACCAGCCTAGCTCCGCTTGGTTAAATGTGCCTGAGCTAACGGATGATGCTGCTCGACAAGCCGCCGCAGCCGCTCCTCGATGACATGGGTGTAGATCTGCGTCGTCGAGATGTCGGCATGGCCGAGCAGCTGCTGCACCGTGCGCAGATCCGCTCCCCGCTCCAGGAGATGGCTAGCAAAGGCATGGCGCAGCACATGCGGCGAGACGCGCGAAGGCTCGATCCCTGAGGCGAGCGCCAGGGCTTTCAGCTCCTGGCCGAGACGCTGGCGGGTGAGATGCTGGCCGCCCGCTGAGGGGAACAGCCACGGTGAGGGGCTCTTCCCCTTGGCCTCGTCCTCGCCGACTGCGGCAAGGTGCGCGGCAAGCGCCTTCCGCGCCGCCTCATTCAACGGAACGAGCCGCTCGCGTCCGCCTTTGCCCTTGACGGTCAGCACAAGGTCGTCAGCCGTCAGCACGCCACGCGGCAGCGAGATGAGCTCAGACACGCGCAAACCCGTGGCGTAGAGCGTCTCAAGCAACGCATAGAGCCTAAGCGCGCGGCGCCGAGCCGAGCCCTCTGCCGCCGCCTCGCTCGCGTCAGACGCCGTCTTGAGCAGCATCTCGACCTCTGCGAGCGACAGGATCTTAGGCAGCGGCCTCCCGAGCTTCGGGCTGTCGATGGCCGAGCAGGGATCGTCGGCGCGCAAGCCCTCGGCGAGGAGGAAGCGGAAGAACTGGCGGATGGCCGAGAGCTTCCTGGCGCGCGAGGTGGGAGCCAGTCCCTTGCTCGCGAGGCTCGCGAGGAAGCCGCGCAAATGCTCGGCAGACGCCGTCGTCGCTTCCTTGCCCTTGGCGGCGAGGAAGGCGAGGAACTCTGAGAGGTCCCTGGTATAGGCCTCGACGGTGTGGGCGGCAGCGCCGCGCTCCGCCATGATCATGTCGATGAAGAGAGCAAGCTCAGATGAGCCCGTCCCGCGCGATAAGCCTTTGGGGGGGCTCAACGTTCGGGCCCTCGGGAAAGCGGGAGGCCCTCGCCGGGTCGAGGCGAAAGCTCACTGAGGTTTATTTGGGCTCGGGCTCTTGGCGTCGACAGGAGCAGGCGCGGTGGTGCCGGCGTCAGCGGTTGGAGCGGAGCCTGTCGCCTCCTCCATCCGTGCCTTGACGTTGCGCAAAGCCTTAGAGATTTCCTTGGGCTCCGGCTGGAAGTATTCCGCGAGCACATAGAGGCTTCCAGTGACGACACCGGCGATCACCCCCAAAACCATCAGGAAACGAAACAGTGTCGGCATCGAGGTGCTCGTGTTTCAAACCGCTTTTTAGTCGCGAACAGGGCGTTATTATGACCCAAAAACGCGCGAGCGCTTAACCTCATTTGCATCATGGACGATTCGACAGGGCGCTGTCAGCATGGGAAAATTGTGCTACCGCCTGCGAGTCGCAGGCGACAGCGCCGAAATGGGCGGCGATCCTCCCCTTTTTAGACGACCGGATGAGTCTAGGACTGACCGAGCATAAGAAAGTGGACCGTCAGGAGCGGCTGGCGCGGATCGGCGAGGCCCTTGGACCGCGGAGCATCGTGCTGATCGGCCTCATGGGCGCCGGCAAGACGGCCGTGGGCCGCCGACTTGCCAACCGGCTCGACCTCCCCTTCATCGACGCCGACAGCGAGATCGAGATGGCCGCCGGCACGAGCATCAGCGAGATCTTCGCCCAGCATGGCGAAGCCTATTTCCGCCAGGGCGAGCGGAAGGTGATTGCGCGGCTGCTGGAAGGCGGCCCCCAGGTTCTCGCCACCGGCGGCGGCGCCTATATGAACGCCGACACGCGGGCGACCCTCAAGGCACGCGGGCTCTCGGTCTGGCTCAGGGCCGAGCTCCGCGTTCTGCTCAAGCGCGTGCAGCGGCGCGACAACCGCCCCTTGCTCGCCGCCGGCGATCCCGAGACGGTGATGAAGAAACTGATGGCCGAGCGCTATCCTATCTATGCCGAGGCCGACATCATCGTGGAGAGCCGCGACGTGCCCCACGACGTGATCGTGGGCGCCGTCATCGATGCGCTCGCCGCCAAGCTCGGCTGCGAGGCAAAGGCGCCGCAAGTGGCGAAGGCGCGCCAAGAGGCGAAGGCGCCCCAAGAGCAAAGCCGCAAGAAGGTGCAATGATGCACGACGGCGCGACCGCCCTGGCCTCCGGCCAGAGCGAGACAATCGTTCAAGTGGCGCTTGCCGAGCGGAGCTACGCCATCGTCATCGGCGAGGGTCTCATCGCGTCCGCGGGGCGGCGCATTGCCTCGGCGCTCCCCGGGGCGCGCTGTGCCGTGGTGAGCGATCAGAACGTGGCTTCGCTCTATCTCGCGCCGCTGAAGGCGAGCCTCGAGCAACACGGGCTCTTCCTCGGCGAGGCGATCGTGGCGCCCGGCGAGGCGAGCAAGGGCTTTCCCGTGCTGGCCGCCCTGTCCGAGACATTGCTGACGCTCGGTGTCGAGCGGGGCGACTGCGTGATTGCCTTTGGCGGCGGCGTGGTCGGCGATCTTGCCGGTTTTGCCGCCAGCATCCTACGGCGCGGCGTGCGCGTGGTGCAGGTGCCGACCTCGCTGCTGGCGCAAGTCGACTCCTCTGTGGGCGGCAAGACCGGCATCGACACCAGGCAAGGCAAGAACCTGATCGGCACCTTCCATCAGCCGAGCCTTGTCCTCGCCGATACAACCGTGCTCTCCACCTTGAGCCCGCGGGAGTTCCGCGCGGGCTATGCCGAGGTGGTGAAATACGGGCTGCTCGGCGATGCCGCCTTCTTCGCCTGGCTCGAGCAGAACTGGACTGAGATCTTCTCCGGCCAAGGCGGCAAGCGCCGCCATGCGGTAGAGACGAGCTGCCGCGCCAAGGCTGCCATCGTCGCTCTAGACGAGAAGGAGGAGAAGGGCACGCGCGCCCTCCTCAATCTCGGCCATACCTTCGGCCATGCGCTCGAGGCTTACGCCGGCTATTCGGACCGGCTCCTGCATGGCGAGGCGATCGCCATCGGCATGCGTCTTGCCTTCACCTTCTCGGTCGAGCTCGGACTCTGCCCGGCAGGCGATGCCGCCCGTGTCGAACGGCATTTTTCTGCGGTCGGCCTGCCGACCACGATCGCCTCCATCCCGGGCAGCAAGCCTGCGCCGGACGAGCTCTTGCGGCTCATGGCCCAGGACAAGAAGGTGAAGGGGGGCAAGATCGCTCTCGTGCTCGTGCGCGGCATTGGCGCCGCCTTTGTCGAGCACGACATCTCGCTTCCCCTTCTGACGGAGTTCTTGACCCGGGAGTGCGGCAGACGATGACGCTCGGCTTGGGGCTAACGCTTGGCGCGATCCTCGGTCTCCTGCTCGCCTCGGCCTTCTTCTCCGGATCCGAGACGGCGCTGACCGCGGCCTCCCGCGCCAAAATGCACGCGCTCGAAGAGGACGGGAACGCCCGCGCGCGGGTGGTGAATTACCTGCTGACGATTCGCGAGCGCTTCATCGGCGCCATCCTTCTCGGCAACAGCCTTGCCAATATTGCCGCCTCGGCGCTCGCCACGAGCCTGTTCCTCACGCTGTTCGGCGAGGCCGGCGTTGTCTATGCCACCGTGGTCATGACCGTTGTCGTGGTGCTGTTCGCCGAGGTGCTGCCCAAGACTTACGCCATCCTCAACGCCGACCGGATGGCGCTGGCTATCGCCCCTGCTGTCCGCTTCGTGGTGGCCGTGCTCGCGCCAGTGACCGCCGCCATGCAGTTCCTGGTCCGCCATACCTTGCGGCTGTTCGGCGCCCCCATCAGCGACGACGCCGAGGTGCTCTCGGCCCACGAGGAAATCAGGGGCGCCATCGCGCTCCACCACAAGGAAGGCGGCGTCAAGAAGCTCGACCGCGACATGCTGGGCGGCGTGCTCGACCTCCGCCAGCTGACCGTGTCCGACATCATGGTGCACCGGACCAAGATGGACGCCATCGACGCCGAGCTTCCCGCCGAGGAGATCGTCGACGCGGCCTTGAAAAGCTCCCATACGCGTCTGCCGCTCTGGCGCGGCGAACGCGAGGAGATCGTGGGCGTCCTTCACGCCAAGACGCTGCTCCGCGCGTTGCGCGAGGCACGCGGCGACTTGAGCCAGCTCGACATCATGGCGCTTGCGACGCCGCCCTGGTTCGTGCCCGACACCACGACGCTGAAGGACCAGCTCAACATCTTTCTCAAGCGCAAGGCCCATTTCGCGGTGGTGGTCGACGAGTATGGCGAGGTGATGGGCCTCGTCACGCTCGAGGACATCATCGAGGAGATCGTCGGCGACATCACCGACGAGACCGACATTGCTTCGATCGCCGCACGGCCACAGCCCGACGGCTCGGTGATCGTCGAGGGCTCGGCCCCGTTACGCGATCTCAACCGGCTGATGGACTGGGACCTGCCGGACGAGGAGGCGACCACAGTCGCAGGACTTGTCATCCACGAGGCTCAGACCATTCCCGACGCAGGGCAGGCCTTCACCTTCCACGGCTTCCGTTTCGAGGTGCTGCGCCGGCAGCGGAACCGCCTCACCAGCTTGCGCGTGACCCCGCTCCAGCCCACACGCGCGGCCAGGCGCGAGGCGAGCAAGGCGTCCTAGAGCATGATCGGGAAATTGGGAATTGGTTTTCCGAGCTAGCGTCGCCGGTGACCTTGCCGGCCACTTCCTTGACTTTGCCCTTGGCCTGCTCGGCCGAGCCCTTGATACGATCCTTGTCCATGTCTTCTGCCTTTCGCTCGAAGCCACGCAAAGTGATGACAAGAAACGCCGACCCGCGCGGTCAGTTTCGCGGGCGTGAGCGCTCCTCGGGCGTGAGCGCCCGGATGGCGAGCGCGTGGACGCGGCCTTTGAGCTCCTCCGCCAGCACCGCGTTCACCATGCGGTGACGCTCGAGGCGCGACTTGCCGTTGAAGTGGTCAGACACCACCTCGATGCTGAAATGGCTCTCGCCGGTTCCGGGTGAGCCGCCATGGCCCGCGTGGCGGTGGGAGTCGTTGACGACCTCGAGCGCTGACGGCGCGAAGGCATCTCGCAATTTTTGTGTGATTGAATCCTCAGCGCGCATCGCCGTCACCCCAAGACCCATAACCGGTCACCATATCCTAGTTCGCGGGTCAAGTGCCATGCTTGTCCTGCCAGCTTCCGCTTCCCATAATGCAGGTCACATGAAGCTCGAATCGAAATTCTTCGACCGCCTGCGCGTCAAGCCCGACAAGAACCGCCTGTTGCGCGAGTCCTGTCCCGCTTGCGAGTGGCAGGGCTGCAAGGAGCCCGGTCTCTACCCCGCGCCCAAGGGAAGGGGCCAGGAGGGCAAGTATCATCGCTACTGCCTCGACCACGTGCGCGAGTACAACAAGTCCTATAACTACTTTTCCGGCCTCCCCGACGAGGACGTGATCAAGCATCAGAAGGACGACACGATCGGGCATCGTCCGACCTGGTTCATCGGCGTGAATTCCTGGTCGCGCGGCCGCGGCGCGAGGACCGCGGGGCGTCGCAATGGCTTCGCCCATCGCTTCTCCAGCTTGGATCCCCTCGGCCTGTTCGGCGACGGCGCTACCGACGGCAAGGCGCCCGGCAGCGAGCCCGCACGGCCGCTGAGGCGGCTCGAGCGCAAATGTTTGCGCCAGCTCAATCTCGAGGACAGCGCCACCAAGGTCGACATCAAGGCCCGCTTCAAGGAATTGGTTAAGCGCCTTCACCCTGACCGCAACCAAGGGGACCGCGCCTCGGAGGACAAGTTGCGCGAAGTGATCCAAGCCTATAACTATCTGAGGCAGGCGGGGCTTGCGTGAGTCTCTTGGACCAGCCCCCCGCAACATCGAGGCTTCCGCTTCAAGCGAGCCCCCTTTTGAAACGCGACGAATAGGCTCCCACCGCCCATGACACTCGTAGCTGCCCACAACGGCGCCGGCATGCCGGATATGTCGGTATCCGTGCGCCAGGTCTTCAGCATCGATACCGATCTCGAAGTGCCCGCTTATTCACGCCCGGACGAGCATGTCCCGGACGTCGATGCCGATTACCTCTTCAACAAGGAGGTGACACTCGCCATCCTCGCCGGCTTCAAGCACAACCGCCGGGTGATGATCCAGGGCTATCACGGCACCGGCAAGTCCACCCATATCGAGCAAGTGGCGGCGCGGCTGAACTGGCCCTGCATGCGTATCAATCTCGACAGCCATGTGAGCCGCATCGACCTTGTCGGTAAGGACGCCATCGTCATCCGCGACGGGATGCAGGTGACGGAGTTCCGCGAGGGCATTCTGCCTTACGCGCTGCAGACCAACACCGCGCTCTGTTTCGACGAGTACGATGCCGGCCGCCCCGACGTGATGTTCGTGATCCAGCGCGTGCTCGAAGTCTCGGGCAAGCTCACCCTGCTCGACCAATCCAAGGTGATCAGGCCGCATCCGGCCTTCCGCCTGTTCGCCACCACCAACACCATCGGGCTCGGCGACACGAGCGGCCTCTATCACGGTACCCAGCAGATCAATCAGGGCCAGATGGACCGCTGGTCCATCGTCGCCACCCTCAATTATCTGCCCCATGACGACGAGGTGGCCATCGTGCTCGCCAAGGCAAAGTCGTGGAACACGGAGGCCGGGCGCAAGACCGTGGGCAACATGGTCCGCGTCGCCGATCTCACCCGCAACGCCTTCATGAACGGCGATCTCTCCACCGTGATGAGCCCGCGTACGGTGATCACCTGGGCCGAGAACGCCGAGATCTTCGGCGATATCGGTCTCGCCTTCGCGCTCAGCTTCCTCAATAAATGCGACGAGCTCGAGCGCGGGCTGATCGCCGAGTTCTATCAGCGCTGCTTCGGCGAGGATCTGCCGCAGTCGACCGCCAATATTGCATTGAGCTAGCGATGTCGCTCACCCGGCGTAAAGAGGCGCCGCTCGATCCCTTCAAACGCGCCGTGACGCTGACCACCCGCTCGATTGCCGCCGACAGCGGCGTCGAGGTGGTGTTCACGAGCGAGCCTCCCGGGCTGTCCGGCAAGACGGCGCGACTGCCTGAGCCTTCGCGCATTCCGAGCAAGGCGGAGATCGCCGTGATCCGCGGCCATGCCGACGCGGCTGCCCTCTCCGTCGCCTGCCACGACCCGCGCCTGCATGAGGCCTTGGCGCCCCCCGGCGGCGAGGCGCGCGCCGTGTTCGAGGCGATCGAGCAGGCGCGCGTCGAGGCGATCGGGGCCAAGCGCATGCAGGGCGTGGCGGCAAATCTCGCCGCTCGCATGGAGCAGCGCTACGAGCGGAGCCGCTTCGCCGAGGCGACCGACCGCTCCGAGGCGCCGCTGTCCGATGCGCTAGGACTTCTCGTGCGCGAGACATTGACCGGCCAGACGCCCCCGGCAAAGGCCCGCGCCGTGGTCAATCTTTGGCGCCCCTGGATCGAGGGCCGCGCCCGCACCGTGCTCGACCGCATGCCGGAGATGCTGTTCGACCAGGAGGCCTTCGGGCGGCTGACCCGGGACCTGCTCGTGGCCCTCAATCTCGCCGACCAACTCGACCAGCGCGAGGATGAGGACAAATCGGCCAATGAGAGCGAGGCCGATCCGAATGCTGCCGATGGCGAGGAGGAGAACGCCGAAGGGCAGGAGCGTGCCGATCTCTCCTCAGATGCCCGCGCCGAGCAGGAGTCACAGGGCGATGACTCGCTCGACGACAGCGACGACGGCTCGACCGACCGTCTCAACCGCGATACCGATACCTCCGAGCTGCCGCGCCGTTCGGAGACCTGGCGCCCCAATCTCTCGGTGCTCGAGGATCCCGAGGCCTTCGGCTACAAGGTCTTCACCCGCGCCTATGACGAGATCGTCAACGCCGAGGATTTGTGCGACGCGGACGAGCTCGACCGCTTGCGCGCCTTTCTCGATAAGCAGCTGCAGGCGCTGCACGGCGCCGTAGCGCGGCTCGCCAACCGGCTGCAGCGGCGGCTTCTCGCCCAGCAGAACCGCGGCTGGGATTTCGACCTCGACGAAGGCACGATCGATGCGGCGCGGCTCGCCCGAGTCATCGTCGATCCCATGCATCCCCTCACCTTCAAGCAGGAGCGCGAGACCGACTTTCGCGACACCGTGGTCACGCTGCTTCTCGACAATTCCGGCTCGATGCGCGGCCGCCCGATCATGGTGGCCGCCTGCTGCGCCGATATTCTCGCGCGGACCTTGGAGCGTTGCGGCGTCAAGGTCGAGATCCTCGGTTTCACGACACGCGCCTGGAAGGGCGGCCATTCGCGCGAAGAGTGGCTGAACGCGCTGAAGCCGCCACTGCCCGGCCGGCTCAACGACCTCCGCCATATCGTCTACAAGTCCGCCGACGCCCCCTGGCGCAGGTCGCGCCGCCATCTCGGGCTGATGATGCGGGAAGGCCTGCTCAAGGAGAATATCGACGGCGAGGCGCTCGCTTGGGCGCATCAGCGCCTACTGGCAAGGCCCGAGCAGCGGCGCATCCTGATGATGATCTCGGACGGGGCGCCAGTCGACGATTCCACCCTCTCCGTCAATTCCGGGTCATATTTGGAGCGTCATCTCCGCCAGGTGATCGAGGAGATCGAGACCCGCTCCTCCGTGGAGCTTCTTGCCATCGGCATCGGCCATGACGTCACCCGCTATTACCGGCGCGCCGTCACCGTCACCGACGCCGAGGAGCTTGCCGGCGTCATGACCGAGAAGCTTGCCGAGCTGTTCGACGAGGACCTTGCCTGGCGGCAGCTGCATCGCGCGGTGCCAGGCGCCGCGCGGGGCAGGCGCCGGAAGCTCAACTAGAGCATGATCCGGAAAAGTGGGAACCGGTTTTCCGAAAAGATCATGCTCAAACAAAAGCCTAGAGCGAAATCGCGATTCAACCTGAACGGATTTCGCTCTAGCGTGACGCCCTTCTCCCGCAGGCGCTTGCGCTATCTCGCGGCCGCGCTGGTTGCCACCGCGGCAAGCCTCATCATCGTCCCGGCGCTTGCCGACAAGCCGCTGACGGTGCTCGATCAGCCGACCACCACCACCGTCACCGCCATTCCCATCGACTTCGACCGCGACAACCCCGAGCGCAAGGAGTTCGGCAAGCTCGTCTTCAGGGGCGGGCTCAATCTCTACGCCAAGTCGAGCTACTTCGGCGGCTACTCGGCGATGGCGCTGGATCCGTCAGGCACGACGCTTCTTGCCATCTCCGATGCCGGCACCTGGCTCAGGGCCAATCTCGACTATGACGGACGGAAACTCAAAGGCCTGAGCAATGTCGTCCTCGGTCCGCTCTTGGGGGCGGGCGGAAAGCCGCTCATCGACGACGCCGATCGTGACTCGGAAGGCATGACGCTAATCGACGGCGACACCAAGCAAGGCACGGCCCTCGTCTCCTTCGAGCGCAAGCACCGCATCGCGCGCTATCCCTTCACCCAACAAAGCTTCGGGCCGCCGAACGGGGCGATCCCCCTGCCGCCCGGGGCCAAGGCGATGAACGCCAATCGCGGCATCGAGGCGATGACGGTGATCCGCGCGGGCAAGCTCAAAGGCACCCTGGTCGCCTTCTCCGAGCGGCTGATCGACAAGAACGGCAACCTGCAAGGCTGGCTGATCGGCGGTCCGACCCCGGGAGGGATCGCGTTGCAGCGCCTCGAAGGCTTCGACATCACCGACGCCGCCGCCCTTCCCGACGGCGGCATCGTCGTGCTCGAGCGCCGTTTCCGTTACAGTGAGGGGATCAAGATGCGCATTCGCCGCGTCGCGGCAAGCGAGATCAAGCCCGGCGCCCTGATCGTGGGCGAGGTCCTGCTCGAAGCCACCGACAGCTTGAACATCGACAATATGGAGGCGATCGCCGTCCATCGCCGGGCCTCGGGCGAGACCATCATCACGCTTATGTCGGACGACAATTTCAGCGCGCTACAGCGCACCCTGATCATGCAATTCGCGATGCCGGAAGGTCAGCCGGTGGCCGCCGGGATGCGGCCTGATTAGGAGGCGGCCGCTTGTGGCTGAGCGGCGTTGGCCTTGGCGATATCGCGCTTGAGGCGGCGCGCTTTCAGCGACAGATCCTCATCGCCCGCCTTCAACAGAAAGGCATCCAGCCCGCCGCGATGCTCCACCGAGCGCAAGGCGTGCGCGCTGATGGTCAGGCGCACGCGCTTCTTCAGCGCCTCGCTCTGGAGCGTGACGCTGCAAAGGTTGGGCAGGAAGCGGCGCTTGGTGCGCCTCTTGGCATGGCTCACATTGTTGCCGGTGAGCACGGCTTTGCCGGTGAGCTCGCAGCGACGGGCCATGGTCCTTGATCCTTCTCTCCGAAATTCGGTGGAAGCCGATGGAGGCTTAAGCGATTTCCCGCAAAAAGCTTCACAACCGACGGGCCGAGATATACGGGGACTGCCCGTTGTGGTCAAGGCGCCGCCACAAACGGCGACCATGCTCGCAATTGACGAATCTGGCAAATAACCCGACATATGCGGGTGGGGGGCTCTAGCAGCGGGCACTCTTGCTAGGGGTTGGAGCCATGCAGGCAGCGCGACAGTGCTTGAGCCTTGCGGCCGTTGCCGTCCTGACCTGCGGGCTCGGCGGCAATTTCACGGCCGAAACCGCCTATGCCGAGAATAGTCTTGCCGCGACAAGCCGGATCGTCGCCGTCTACCGCGTCGATCTCGCGGGCTTCAATCTTGGCGACTTTCGCCTCACCACGGTCTTCCGCGGCGACGACTACGAGATGCGCGGCGAAGGCCGGTTCTCCATTCTGCAAGGTCTTGTCTATGAATGGAACGGCACGACGGCCAGCGCCGGGCGCGTGACGAGCGCCGGGCCTGAACCCGCTATGTACGCGCTCAGCTATTCGGACGGCGGCAGGAAGACCGAGCAGCTGCGCATGACCTTCGGCAGCCGGGCCGTGACGCAGATCTCGATCTTTCCCGACAAGCAGCCCAATGCCCGCACCATTCCGGTCACCAAGGAGCAGCTCGAGGGCGTGCTCGATCCCATGAGCGGCGCCTTTCTCAGCGCCCATTCCGAGAATCCGAACGGCGATCTCAAGGTCTGCAATCAGACCTTGCCTGTGTTCGACGGCAAGCAGCGCTTCGATCTCGTGCTGACGCCGAAGCGGGCGGTCAACGTGCCAAGAACGACGCCGACGGGATATGCCGGACCGGCCGTGATCTGCCAGGTCAAGTTCATCCCGATCGCGGGTTACCAGCCTGACAATCCAGGCATCAGGCTCATGTCGCAGAGCGATGAGATCGAGGTCTGGCTCATCCCCGTGCGGGGCACCTTCATGTACGTGCCCTATCGGATTGTGTTGCCGACGCCGGTGGGCTATGGCTCGGCGCTGGTAACGTCGATCGAGGTGGCGGGCGCGCGCCGCGCAAGCGCAGAGCCCTAGAACCTCGAAAAGACCTCCGGGCGGAGGCCCAAGGGTTAACGGACAAGCCCTCAATCCCAACATGTAGTAGGGAACAGATGATGAAAATTAACACCCTCCTGATTCGTCTGTGCTTCGTTCCCCTTGCCTTCCTGAGGGCTTGAGAGACCCGAGAGCGAACCCTAGATTTGGTGATCAGAGCCCTCATGGAGCGGCTTCGCCCTGATCCGATCGCGAGAGCACGCCCGCTTGCCGATCCTGCCAGGAACGAAATCCGAATGGGCAGAGTCAGCGATTCGGACGAGCTTCGTTCCCCCCTCGTTCCGTTCGGTCCCAGCGACCGGATGTTGAGGTCAGCCTGAGATGAGCCGGTCCCACCCCCTAAATTCTGCCAATCTCCAGCGCGGACGCGGCGTCACGGCGGTTCTTGGCCCGACCAACACCGGCAAGACCCACCTCGCCATCGAGCGCATGCTCGCCCACGACGTTGGCATCATCGGGCTGCCGCTCAGGCTGCTCGCGCGCGAGGTCTACGACAAGGTCGTTGCCCGTGTCGGGGCCGGCCAGGTCGCGCTCATCACCGGGGAGGAGAAGATCAAGCCCCCCTCGCCGCGCTTCTATGTCTGCACCGTCGAGGCCATGCCGCTCGATCTTGAGGCCGACTTCGTCGCCATCGACGAGGTGCAGCTTGCCGCCGACGGCGAGCGCGGCCACGTCTTCACCGAGCGGCTGTTCCATGCGCGGGGCTTGAACGAGACACTCCTGCTTGGCGCCGCGACCATGCGCGATGCGATCCGCGAGGTGCTTCCCGGCGCCAATCTCGTCTCGCGGCCGCGCCTCTCGCAGCTCACCTATGCCGCCGACAAGAAGATCACGCGGCTTCCCCGCCGCTCGGCCATCGTCGCCTTTTCCGCCAACGATGTTTACGCCGTCGCCGAGCTGGTTAGGCGCCAACGCGGCGGCGCCGCGGTTGTGCTTGGCGCGCTCAGCCCGCGCACCCGCAATGCCCAGGTCGCCCTTTACCAGAACGGCGACGTCGACTTTCTCGTGGCGACCGACGCCATCGGCATGGGGCTCAATCTCGACCTCGACCACGTGGCCTTCGCCGGCATGCGCAAATTCGATGGCCAGTCTCACCGCAACCTGACGCCGGCCGAGCTTGGCCAGATCGCAGGGCGGGCAGGCCGCCACATGAACGACGGCACGTTCGGGGTGACCGGCCAGGCCGCCCTCTTCGAACCCGACCTCGTCGACCGGCTCGAGAACCATTCCTTCGACCAGGTCGGCGTGCTGCAATGGCGCAGCCGCAAGCTTGATTTCACGTCGATCGAGAGGCTGAAGGAGAGCTTGCGCGTCACGCCCGACCATCCCCGGCTGACCCGCGCCCGCATGGTGGACGACGTGCTCGCGCTGGAAAATGTGAGCCTCGATCCGGCCGTGCGCGACATGGCGCAGGGACCTGCTTCCGTCGGGCTTCTGTGGGAAATGTGCCAGATCCCCGACTACCGCAAGATCTCGGCTGCGAGCCATGCCGAGCTCGTCGCCACGCTCTATCGCTTCGTCATGAGCGATGAAGGCAAGATCTCGGCCGACTGGTTCGCCCACCAGGTGGCCCAGGCCGATCGCACCGACGGCGACCTCGACACCCTCTCCAATCGCCTAGCTCAGATCCGCACCTGGACCTTCGTGTCGCACCGCGCGGAATGGCTCGACGATCCTGAGCACTGGCAGGGCCGCACTAGGGCCATCGAGGACACGCTTTCCGACGCGCTGCACGAGCGTCTGACGCAGCGCTTCGTCGACCGGCGGACGAGCGTGCTGATGCGCCGCTTGCGCGACAAGGAGGAGATCGTGGCCGAGATCGGCAGCGACGGTCTTATCCTGGTCGAGAACCATTATGTCGGACGCCTCGACGGCTTCCGCTTCACGCCCGACGCCTCGAGCGACGGCATTCACGGACGCGCGGCGCGCCATGCCGCCGCTCAAGTGCTGGCGCGCGAGCTGTCGCTGCGCGCCGACGCGCTGGTGGCCGCCCCCAACGACGCCATCGCGCTCAACGCCAATGGCCGGATCATATGGGCGGGATCTGAGATTGCGCGTCTTGAGCGGGGCGAGACGGCGCTCAAGCCACGCATCCAACCCATCGCCGACGAGCATCTCGTGGCGCCCGAGCGCGACCGCGTGCTGAAGCGGCTCGAGGCCTGGCTCGCTTCTGAGCTCGGCACCAAGCTGAAGCCGCTGATCGCCCTCAGCGAAGCGTCCGATCTCTCCGGTCTTGCCCGCGGGCTCGCCTATCAATTATGCGAGAATCTCGGCGTGCTCCGCCGCGATACGGCCGCCGACGAGATCAAGGCCCTCGATCAGGCCGCCCGTGCCCAGCTCAGGCAGTATGGCGTCCGCTTCGGCGCCTTCAATATCTATATCCCCACGCTGCTCAAGCCCGCGGCCGCAGACCTGATCTTGCTGCTCTGGGCGCTTCATGCGGGCCGTGATCACGGCCTCGATGGCGAGGCGCTGCCCGCACGGCCCAAGCAGGGCCTGACCTCGGTCGAGGCGAGCGAGGGCGTCCCTGAGCCTTATTGGCGGGCCGCCGGCTTCCATGTGGCCGGGTCCCGCGCGGTCCGCATCGACATGCTGGAACGGCTTTCCGACCTCATCCGCGCCCGCATTGCCTTCCGCGCGGCGGAAGGGGGCGGGGTCGCGCCAACAGGGGCGACCGGCGATGGCAGCTTCCGCGTGGTGCCCGAGCTCATGTCGGTGGTCGGCTGCTCCGGCGAGGAGTTTGCCTCGATCCTGAAGGCGCTCGGTTTCAGGCGCGAGAGGCGAAAGCTGGCGCAAGCCCCCGATGCGGCGGCTCAGGCAGAAGCGCTTGCCGCAGCCTCTGAAGGTCAGGAGCCCGCCGGCCACAAGACGCCGGAGGCCCCGCCGCCAGCACTGGAATTTGAGGAGGTCTGGCGTCCCGGGAAGCGCAAAGAGGGCCACCAAGCCACGCGCCCCAGTCACAGGCCCAGGCGCCAGCAAAAGGCGCAATCGGCCCAGCGGAACCAGCAGCATCGCCCGATGGCGCAGGCTAAGCCCGAGCGAACGAAGGCGATGGAGAACTCGCCCTTCGCCGCGCTTGAGGGTCTCCGGCGAAGCCTTGCCGCCCGCGTCCCGGAAGGCAGCTGACGCGGGTCATGCCAGGGCAGCGGCTCGACAAGTGGCTGTGGTGCGCAAGACTGATGAGGACGCGATCCGGGGCCGCGCGTCTGATCGCCGCCGGCAAGGTCCGCATCAATGGCGCCCGCGCGCTGAAGGCAGGCCGGCTCGTTCATGAAGGCGACGTGGTGACGGCCACGCCTGCCGCCAGGCTCGCCGTGCTGCGTGTCGTCGGAACCGCCGAGACAAGAGGCCCAGCGAGCCTTGCTCGCACCCTCTACGAGGATCTCACCCCGCCAGAGACGCCCTCCCTCGCCAAGGCGGCAACCCAGCGGGGCCCGCGTCCGACCAAGCGCGACCGCCGCCGCCTGGACGCCTTCCGTACCGACACGCTCTGATCGCTGGTTTCGGGAGCGCTCAAGCCGCCGAGGATGCGAGCCTGCGCAGGGGGCCCGTAGCCGGCTCGACCCGTCCCACGCGGAGCAATTCCGAGGCCTTGAGCGCCGTCACCGGCCGGCTGAAATAATAGCCTTGCGCCTGCTCGCAGCCGGCGGCCATCAGGAAGCGCACCTGCGCCTCGGTCTCGACCCCCTCGGCGATGACGTCGAGGCCAAGCTCATGCGCCAGCCGGATGGCCGCCCGCACCACGGCGGCGTTCCGGTAATCCACGGTGACGCGGTACACGAACTCCTGGGCGAGCTTCAGCCGGTTCACGGGATAGGTGGTCAGATATTTCAGCGACGAGTAGCCGGTGCCGAAATCGTCGATGGCGATCCTGGTCCCAAGTTGGCGCAGGTTCTGCAACGTATTGCTGTGCCTCTGGGTCGCTTCCATCAGCACCGATTCGGTGAGCTCGAGCTCGAGATTGGAGGGATCGATGCCCCAGCGCGTCAGGCTTGCTTCGACCTCCCGCTCGAGCTCTGAGGCGCCCTTGAACTGCACGCCCGAGACATTGACCGAGAGCGTCTGTGGCGCGATCCCCTCGGCATGCCAGAGCTTGAGCTGACGGCACGCGTCCTCGAGCACCCAATGCCCGAGCGGCAGCACGACTCCCGTCCTCTCCGCGATGGGGATGAAGTAGCCGGGGGTGAGCAGCCCGCGCGTCTTGTGGTTCCATCGGACCAGGGCTTCGAGCCCGACAATGCGGCCGGTGGAGAGCTCGACCTGCGGCTGGTAGTAGAGCTCGAGCTCGCCCTGCTCGATCGCGACCCTGAGCTCATCGGCGACGCGCACGCGCTCATGCACCTGCAGGTCGAGGTCCTGGCTATGGAAGCGGTAGCAATTGCGCCCCTCGTCCTTGGCCCCGTAAAGCGCAAGGTCGGCCTGCATCATCATCGCCTCGGGCCCGGCGACATCCGGCGAATAGAGGGCAATGCCGATGCTGGAGGTGATGCGAACTTTGTGGCCCTTGATGCTGAAGGGCACTGCCAGCGCCTTGCCGAGCCTCGCCGCCAGCGTGCCCGCTGTGGTCGGATCGGCCACCTCCGCCAAGAGGATGGCGAATTCATCGCCGCCGAAACGCGCCACGAGGTCCTCGGGCCTCACCGCGTGCGTCAGCCTGCCCACGACCTCCTTCAGCAGCAGATCGCCCATGGCATGGCCAAGGGTATCGTTCACGTCCTTGAAGTTATCGATGTCGGGAAATACTCGTCTCGCTCGGGCGCAGGACTTAGAGGTCCGGACGCCGCCCATGTCCTGATGGCAAAATCCCCGAATCCTTGCTCTCTCGCCTTGCTTTCGAACGCAGCGCGCTCCTCGCTTGTGACGAGCGGGCTCCACGTCACGCGCAGCTTGCCGTCATGCCCCTCCAGGATGCGGCCGGTGAAGAGAACGAATTCGTCCGGGTCGACCTCGACGGAAGAGTCGTAGAAGGCGCGCACGGCGAGGAGCTTGCCGAGATACGCATCGAGGCCGTTCTGCAGAACCGTCGCGTAGTCTCCGGCGACGTCGTTGAACTGCGCCTTGGCAAGACGTTCCTCCCAGGCCGAAACGGCAAGCCACGCCGATATGGCCACGGCAAGACCGAGACACGCGGCGGCAAGGATCGGCCAGATGTGCCCGACTGGCTGCCACTTCCTCTTGACTTCGGACAGGTCCGGCATGCGGCGGCTAGCCTCTTACGGCCTCCCTGGTCCAGCATCACGGCTTCGTCTTCGCCAAAGGAGGAGGGCCCCCGGGGCAAGGCGGGCGCGGATGGCTTTTCGCCCGCTTGCGCAGATGCCATAAATTGATTGACGCAGGATTAGGAGTTGCACGGAAATTCAGCCCTTCGCTCGGCTGCCGGCCACGGGTTTGTGCCTTCCGTCGAGCTCCTCCTCGGGAACCGATGCGTCGCCTTGTGCTGGTGGCGCGATTGTTATAGGCAGGGCGCTTCCTCGGGCGGCTCTGAACGGCCCGTAAGGTGAGAATTCCGGCCTGACTTGGCCCCGAAAACGCGTGGGACCGATGACTTACGTCGTCACCGAAGTTTGCATCAAATGCAAATACACCGATTGCGTCGAAGTCTGCCCTGTAGACTGCTTCTACGAGGGCGACAACATGCTGGTTATTCACCCCGACGAGTGCATCGATTGCGGCGTCTGCGAGCCGGAATGTCCGGTTGACGCCATCAAGCCCGACACCGAGCCGAGCCTTGAGAAGTGGCTTGAGGTCAACCGGCAGTATTCGGAGGTCTGGCCGAATATTACGACCAAGAAGCCCGCTCCCCCCGATGCCGATGCCTTTGTGGCAGAGCCCGATAAGTTCACGAAATACTTCACTCCGGACCCGGGCGCAGGCGACTGATCTGACAAGGGCTTAAGTGTTAACCTTATAGTCAAAATGTCGCATGTTGCGCCGCAAAAAAAGCCCTGCTGCGGCACGGGACGGCTTCCGGATTCACTAAGATTGTGTTATCCTCATGTCGAAATGGCGCGGACTGTCGGCGCGATAAGCACCAAGAGAGGCGTCCCTGTTTGGGCGCACTTTTTTTTCCGACTTGAGGGGGGTGGCGCGATCAGACCCCTGATCGACGGCTCATCTTGTGCCCACTGCCCGTCGCACGCGACGGACGCCAGCCTGACCAGGCTGGCGCAAGGAGTGGGTAAGCTCAAGTCAATCCGGCAGCGGCGGTCGCCAGGCATTTTCAGAGAGTGAGACGAGAGTATGACTGAAAAGAAGAAGCCCCAGCAAAGACACGGCTTTCGCACCAGTGAGTATATTGTCTATCCGGCCCATGGCGTCGGCCGGATTGTGAGCATCGAAGAGCAAGAGATTGCCGGCGCCACGCTCGAGCTGTTCGTCATCAACTTCGAGAAGGACAAGATGACGCTCAGAGTCCCGACGGCGAAGCTTGCGACCGTCGGCATGCGCAAGCTCTCCGAGGAGAAGGTCGTGAAGCGGGCTCTCGGCACGCTCAAGGGCAAGGCGCGCGTCAAGCGCACCATGTGGTCCCGGCGCGCCCAGGAATACGAGGCGAAGATCAATTCCGGCGATCTCGTCTCCATCGCCGAGGTGGTGCGCGATCTGTACCGCTCCGAGGCGCAGCCCGAGCAGTCCTATTCCGAACGCCAGCTCTACGAGGCCGCGCTGGACCGCATGGCCCGCGAGATCGCTGCCGTCGAGAAGCTGGACGAGGCAAGCGCCATCGCCAAGATCGACGACGTGCTCGCCAAGACCGCGCGTCATAACAAGATGACGGCAGAGGCCGACGCCCGCACCCGCGCCGCTTAAGACGCAAGCTGTCCAAGTCTTCGCTTGTCATTCCCGCGAGAGCGGGAATCCAGGAGCCATCGTCCTTAGATCATCTTTGGACGCAGGGGTTACTGGATTGCCCGGTCACGCCGGGCAATGACAAGAGAGTGTGGATGCCCTTCGCGCTAAAGCGCGATTGAGCGTGGCGACGGAGGCTCAGGCTTCGTCTCCCCAGGACCCCGAGCGTCAGGCAGCACTTCGATCTGCTCGGGATGGCTTGCTTCGATCAGCGGGCCGTTCCGCCATTCCACCCATCCCCGCACCCGCAAGCGCTTTCCGGCGAGGCCTTTGAGGTCGATGCCGGCGGTGGTGAAGGCGCTCATATCCTTGCGCGCCACGCTGATGGTGAAATCGCTCCGCCAGTCCTTGGCGAAGTTGAGATAGATCCGTCCGCCGCCCTCTCCCACCGAAGCGACCGTGCCCTCGACGAGCTGATAGGAATGCGTGAGGCGGCCTAGGCGGTCGACGTCGCTTGCGCTTTGGATGCGATAGGAAGGCGAGCCCCACACGCCGAGCCGCTTGGCCCTCGCTCGGTCTCGCGCGCCAGGAGCTCAGCGACACAGGCCCGGTTGTCGGGGAAGGAATAGACGCGGGCGAGCCCCTTGGCGACCAGCTCCTCCTGCAGCCACAGCCGCGTCTCACCGTTGACGACGAAGACTTGCGCCAGCGCATGACCGTGGCGGTCGAGTCGCCGCCCGCCAAACTTAAGCTCGACCGTGGCGCCGGAGGCGAGACGCGACAACGCCTCCTTCGCCTCGTCGACCAGCGGCCAGGGATCCTCGCCGCGCCAGCCGAGCGGGGCCGAGGGCGCCTTGGCGCCGATCAGCCGAATGATCCTGCCGTCGCTGAGTTGAAGCGTCTCGCCATCGACAACGGTGGCGACCGTGCCGGTCTCAGGGTCGGAGAGATCGCACGCTGCGCCCGCTGGAGAAAGGCAGGCGCCGAGGCACCACGCGATCAGCGCAAGGGCTATGCGGGCTCCGGCGTGACTCACATTTGCTTTCCTCTGGGCGTAGCGCGACGCCACAAGTGCTCACCCTCCCAAGACCAGGAACACGTTCCCGGCGATGACGATCAGCGAGAGCAGGACCTGCCAGAAGAACGGCCGCGCCTTGAGCTTGCCCGCCGTGGTCTTCAGCTCGCTGAGCACGAGATAGCCGCCCATGCTGCGCCGGAACCAGCCGGTCGCCTCTCCCGGCTGGTCGAGATGTTTCGGCACGCGCTTCCACCCGGCGAAGAGATTGCCGATGAGCCCGAGCATGGAGCGGAAATCGACC
>JAENXG010000243.1 GCA_016649675.1 Methyloceanibacter sp. | reverse complement strand
GCGATCAGCCCACGCGGCCTGCCGACCTTGTCCATGATCGCATCGCAGGCGTCGATGCAGAGCGCGCATTGGATGCATTCAAGCTGTCCACCGTCGCGGATGTCGATCCCGGCCGGACAGACGGCAACGCATTGCATGCAATCGATACAGTCGCCTCTACCTTCCCAGGCCTGTCCGGCTTTGTGGGGGCCGCGCGGCTCGCCGCGCCAAGCGCGATAAGAGATGAGCAGGGAGTCGCGATCGAACATCGCGCCCTGAATCCGCGGCCAGGGGCACATATACGTGCAGACCTGCTCGCGGGCGAGGCCGCCAAGCACATAGGTCGTCGCGGTGAAGACGCCGAGGAACACATAAGCGACCATGGGGGCTTCGAACGTCGCAAGCTCGCGCGCGAGCGTGGGAGCGTCGCGGAAATAGAAGACCCAGGCGCCGCCGGTGGCGATCGCGATCAGGAGCCAAGTCACATGCGTGGCACCTTTCCGCCAAATCTTCTCGACCGTCCACGGCCCCTTGTCGAGACGCATCCGGGCATTGCGGTCGCCTTGGAGGAAACGCTCGACGGCGATCATCAGATCGGTCCAGACCGTTTGCGGACAGGTGTACCCACACCACACGCGCCCCGCGATCGCGGTGACCAGGAACAGCGCCAATGCCGCAAGCACGAGCAGGCCCGTGATATAGTAGAATTCCTGCGGCCAGATCTCGATGAAGAAGAAATAGAAGCGGCGCGCCGGAAAGTCGATGAGGACGGCCTGATCGGGCAGATAGGCCCCTCGATCCCAGCGAAGCCACGGCACGACATAATAGATGCCGAGCGTCACCGCCATGACGACCCACTTGATGGTCCGAAACTGCCCCTCCCCGCGCTTGGGGTAAATTTTCACGCGTTTCGCATAAAGCGAGCGATTCGCCTCGGCATTGACCGCCCTGACGTCGATCCGCTCGACCCCGGGAGCTGCTTCCGTCACTCCGGCGGCCTCATGGCGGAGCCCGCTTTGAACGCTGGTCCTGTGTTCCGCGGCTATCGGGCTCGACATGGTTTGACCTCGACTACTGACCGCCGCCCAGCGAATGGATGTAGACGGCAAGCTCTTTGATCGTCTCCGGATCGAGACGCCCCGCCCAGGCCGGCATCACGTCGCCACGGCCGCCGCGGATGGTCGTGGCGATGGTCGCCTTGTCTCCCGCGTAGAGCCACAGCTCGTCGGTGAGGTTCGGCGCGCCGAGCGCCTGGTTGCCTTTTCCATCGGGCCCATGGCAGGGCGTGCAGTTGGCGGCGAAGATCTTGGCGCCGCGTTCCGCCGAACTCTTGTCGTCGGCGCGGCCCGAGAGGGACAGCACATATTCGGCGGCGTCGCCGACCTGCGGCTCCGTCAAGATCCCGGAGCGACCGAACGCGGGCATCTGATTGTTCCGCGTTTCCGGATCGTTGGCGCCAATCCCGTGTGAGATGGTCTGATGGATGGCCTCGAGCGTGCCGCCCCAGAGCCAGGAATCGTCGCGCAGATTCGGATAGCCGAACGCTCCCTGCGCGCCGCGGCCATGACAGGGCGCGCAATTGTCGCCGAAAGCGGCCTCCCCGCCGGCGAGCGCAAAGCCTAGGAGCTCAGGATCGGCGTTGATCGCCGCAAGATCGCTTGCAGCAATTCTCTGCTGGAACTCGGCCTTGGCGGCTTTGGCTTCGTTGAGCTCTGCGGCTACCGTCCCGCGCTGGCTATAGCCCAGCAGTCCCTTGGTATAGCTCGCGACGAGCGGCCATGCCGGCATGAGCAGCCAATAGCCGATCGCCCACACGATGGTGGCGTAGAATGTCCAGAGCCACCATTTGGGCAGCGGCCTGTTCAGCTCGCTGATGCCGTCCCATTCATGGCCGGTCGTGTCGGCATCCGTCGCCTCGTCAGTCTTGTGGCTAGTCATCTCGCTCAAGCGCCCCGTCTTGGTCTGGGTCCTTCTCCAACGGGATCTTGGCGTCTTCCTCGAATTGCTTCTTGTTACCGGGCCAGAAGGCGTAGATCAGCACGCCCACAGAAAGAGCGATGAAGAACAGCAGCGCTGCGACTTGTGTGATCGAGGCCACTTGCTCGTAGGTCATGGCACGCCTCACCTCAGATTAGGGCCCGCGGCGTCGAACGTCGCGAAGTCGACCAGCGTGCCCAGCATTTGCAGATAGGCGATGACCGCATCGAGCTCCGACACGTAGCTCGGGTCGCCGTCAAATTGTCTGACCTGCGCCTTCGGGTAGCGCGCGAGGAAGTCCTTGATGGCTTCGGCATTAGGGTCGACCTGTCGCTCGATGTCGGCTTTCGCGTCGGCAATCATCTCGTCGGTATAGGGCACGCCCACTTCGCGTAAGGTCGCCAAGCGCTCGGCGATGTCCTGATAGTTGAGCTCCGTCTTAGCGAGGAAGGGATAGCCCGGCATGATCGACTCAGGCACAACGGACCTCGGGTCATGCATATGGGCGACGTGCCATTCGTCGGAATATTTGCCGCCCACGCGCGCAAGATCCGGTCCTGTCCGCTCGGACCCCCATTGGAAGGGATGGTCGTACATGCTCTCGGCGGCAAGGCTGTAATGGCCGTACCGCTCTACCTCGTCGCGGAGCGAGCGGATCATCTGGCTGTGGCAGACATAGCAACCCTCGCGGATGTAGATGTCGCGGCCGGCAAGCTCGAGCGGCGTGTAGGGCCGCATGCCTGAGACCTTCTCGATGGTCGAGCTCAGCCAGAACAGAGGCGCGATCTCGACCAGCCCTCCGATGGCGACCGTGACCAGGATTCCGGCGAGGAGCAGGAGCGAGCTCTTCTCCAGGACTTGATGCTTCGACCAGTCCATGCTCCCCTACTCGGCCGGAACGGCGCGAAGCTCGGGCGCGGCGGCGATGCGCGGCTGCTCTGCCGCGTCGACCGGCTCGTCCCCGCGCGCGGTGCGCCAGAGATTGTAGGCCATCAGGACCGCGCCGAGCAGGAACAGCGAGCCGCCGAGCGCCCGGATGATATAGAAGGGGTGCATGGCCTCGACGCTCTCGACGAAGGAATATTCGAGGAAGCCGAGCTGATCGTAGGCGCGCCACATCAGCCCCTGCAGGATGCCCGCTACCCACATCGAGGTGATGTAGAGAAGGATGCCGAGGGTCGCAATCCAGAAGTGCCACTCGACGAGGCGCTGCGAGTAGAGCGCCTTGCGGTGCCAGAGCCATGGCACGAGACAATAGACGGCGCCGAAGGTGATGAAGGCAACCCAGCCAAGCGCGCCGGAATGCACGTGCCCGATGTTCCAGTTGGTGTAGTGCGAGAGCGCATTTACGGATTTGATGCTCATCAGCGGCCCCTCGAAGGTGGCCATGCCGTAAAAGGCGACGGCAATGACGAGCATGCGGATCACGGGATCGGTCCTGAGCTTGTCCCAGGCCCCTGAAAGCGTCATCAGGCCATTGATCATGCCGCCCCAGGACGGCATCCACAGCATGATGGAGAAGGTCATGCCCAGTGTCTGCGTCCAATCGGGCAGCGCGGTGTAGTGGAGGTGGTGAGGTCCGGCCCAGATATAGATAAAGATCAAGGACCAGAAATGCACGATGGAGAGGCGGTAAGAATAGACCGGCCGCTCGGCGCGCTTCGGCACGAAGTAGTACATCATGCCGAGAAAGCCCGCGGTGAGAAGGAAGCCGACCGCGTTGTGGCCGTACCACCATTGCGTCATGGCGTCCTGCACGCCCGAATAAATCACGTAGCTCTTCGAGCCGAGCAGCGACACCGGGACCGCCAGGTTGTTGACGATATGCAGCATGGCGATGGTGACGATGAAGGCGAGGTAGAACCAGTTCGCCACATAGATGTGCGGCTCGCGCCGTCGCGCCAGCGTGCCCACGAAGACGAGGAAATAGACCACCCAGACGATGGTCAGCCAGATATCCACGTACCATTCGGGCTCGGCGTACTCTTTCGACTGGGTAACGCCGAGAATGTAGCCGGTGGCCGCAAGCACGATGAAAAGCTGATAGCCCCAGAACACGAACCAGGGCGACCAGCGGCCAGCGAGCCGGGCCCTCGAGGTGCGCTGAACGACATAGAAGGACGTGGCGATAAGGGCGTTGCCGCCGAAGGCGAAGAT
>JAENXG010000177.1 GCA_016649675.1 Methyloceanibacter sp. | reverse complement strand
GCAACGACCGTCGGCTCAAAAAAGAAGCCCTTGCCGCCCGGCGCCTTTCCCCCGGCCGTGATGGAGATGTTACGCGCTTGGGTGGCGCGCTCCACGAAAGCCTGCACGCGGCCCTTCTGCGTCTTGGAAATGAGCGGGCCAATCTCGTTCTCGTCGTCGTTGGCCCGATTGAACTTGATCTCTTTGACGGCGCTCGAAAGGTCGGCAACGAAGTTGTCGTAGATTTTCTTCTGAGCATAGACGCGGCAGGCGGCGGTACAGTCCTGACCGGCGTTGTAGTAGCCAAACGCTTTGATGGCGCCGACGACGGCGGCAAGATCGGCGTCGTCGAAGACGACCACGGGGGCCTTGCCGCCGAGCTCCAGGTGCGTGCGCTTTATGGTGGCCGACGCAGCTTGCATGACTTTCTGTCCAGTGCCGATGCTGCCCGTGAGCGAGACCATGGCGACCTTTGGATGATTGATGAGGGCATTGCCGGTCGTCGCCCCGCGGCCAATGACGATGTTGACGACGCCCTCGGGGAAAATCTCGGCGATGGTTTTGGCGAGCTTGAGGGTCGTCAGCGGCGTCTGCTCGGACGGCTTCAGCACGATGGTATTGCCGCCCGCAAGCGCCGGAGCAAGCTTCCAGGCGGCCATCATCAACGGATAGTTCCAGGGCGCAATCGAGCCGACGATGCCGATGGGGTCGCGCCGGATCATCGAGGTGTGGCCGGCGAGATATTCGCCCGCGACGCTGCCGTGCATGGTGCGCACGGCGCCGGCGAAGAAGCGGAAGCAATCGGAAATGGCCGGCATCTCGTCTTGCAACACGCGGATGCGCGGCTTGCCGCAGTTCAGAGCCTCCAGCGCGGCAAAGGCTTCCGCGTCGCGATCGATGGCGTCGGCGAGCTTGAGCAGCAGAGCCGATCGCTCGGCGGGGGTGGTGCGTGACCAGGTCTTGAAGGCCATCTCGGCGGCGGTGACCGCCGAGTCGACTTGGGCGGGCGAGGCTTCCTGGAGGGTGACGATGGTGTCTTCGGTCTTCGGATTGACGATTGCCTCGCCGGCCTCGGAGCCGCCCACGAAGGTCGAGCCGATCAGCATGTCGGTATCAAGCATGTCCCCTCCTCCGTTCGCCGCGGTTTCGCGTCATTTCGACGATCCGCCCGTGTGCTCGCCCTCGCGCGTCAGATAGTAGGCGGCGAGGATCGGCAAGAGCGTAACAACAATGATGAAGACCGCGACGACATTGGTCACGGGGCGCTGCCGCGGCCGGATCAGCTCGGACAACATCCATATGGGCAAGGTCGCTTGCTGACCAGACGTGAACGTCGTCACGATGACCTCGTCGAACGACAGCGCGAAGGCGAGCATGCCGCCGGCGAGGAGCGCGGTTCCGATTTGCGGCAGAATCACATGACGGAAGGTCTCGAAGGCATTGGCGCCGAGATCCATTGACGCCTCGATGAGGTTACGCGACAGCCGCCGGAAACGGGCGATCGCGTTGTTGTAGACGACCACGATGCAGAATGTGGCGTGGCCCAGAACGATGGTCCAGATGGAGAAGTCGATGCCCATGATGTCAAAGGCGGAGCGCAGCGAGATGCCGGTGATGATGCCGGGAAGTGCGATCGGCAGAATAAAAAGCAACGATATCGTCTCCCGGCCGAAGAAGCGGGCGCGCGACAAAGCTGCGGCAGCGAGGGTTCCGAGGATGAGCGCAAGCGCCGTCGCAATCGCGGCAACCTCGAGGGAGAGATAGAGCGGCGGCCAAATATCGGGCCGCTGTGACCAGGCGACCCCAAACCATTTCGTGGTGTAGCCGGGCGGCGGGAACTGGAAGCTCCTCTCCTCGGTCGTGAAGGCATAGAGCACGATAAGGGCCAACGGCAAATGCAGGAACAACAGCCCGGCAATGGCCGCAATGCGAAGACCCAGGGGCTTGGCGCGGTTTGGGTCAGAGGACATCGAACGCCCCCATGCGCTTGGCCAGCCACAGATAAACGCCCATGATCGCCATAGGGACGACGGTGAAAGCAGCTGCCAGCGGAACGTTCCCGGCCGTCCCCTGGAGCGTGTACACCGCCTGTCCGATAAAGAGGCGCGAGTTGCCGACGATGGTCGGGACGATGTAATCGCCGAGCGTCAGCGAGAAAGTGAAAATGGAACCGGCGATGATGCCTGGCAGCGCCAGGGGAAAGATCACCGTCCAGAACGTCTGCCTGGGCTCGGCGCCGAGATCCGCGGAGGCTTCGATGTAGTTGGCGGGCACACGCTCAAGCGCTGCCTGGATCGGCAGGATCATGTAGGGAATCCAGATATAGACGAAGACCAGGAAGGTGCCGATGTAGCTGAACGACAGCGACGGGCCGCCGATCACCGGCAGCGCCAGAATTCCGTCGAGCAGCCAGGAAAGATGCAAGGCCTTGGCAAGCCACGTCACGATGCCTTCCTTGGCCAGGATGAGCTTCCAGGCATAGACCTTGACGAGATAGCTCGACCACAGCGGCATCATCACCGCGAGATAGAACAGCGCCTTGGTCCAGCTGCGGGCGTAGCGCGCCGCGTAATAGGCGATCGGAAAGGCAATGACTGAGCAACCGAGCGTCACCAGCGCCGACATCATCACCGTGCGCACGATGATCTGAACGTTGGCCGCCTCCAGGAGCTGCGCATAGGTCGAGAGCGTGAACTCATGCACGATGAGTCCAGAGTAATCGTCGAGCGAATAGAAGCTCTGCAGCAGAAGAGCGAACAGCGAGCCGACATAGACGATGCCGATCCAAAGGAGCGGCGGCAGCAAAAGCAGGACCGTCAGGAGCTTGGGGCGCGCCAAGAAGACATCGGACATCCTGTCGAGGGCGCCGTCTCCCCCTTCGGCTGTCACCGCGTGGCTCACGCGCCGTCCTCCATGGTGACCATGGCCGATCGGGGCCAAATGAGGCGCACGCTGTCGCCCTCCTTGAGGGGCGCCGCGCCGGCCGGTAGTTCGGCAATGATCCGCATGTCCTCGGCCGCCACGCCGAGCCGGGTGACCGCGCCTTGATAGCTGATCGTCTTGACCTCGCCGTCAGCGTGGGCGTGCGCCGCCGGTACCGGCGTGCCCGACGGGACGACGCCGATCTTTTCAGGTCTGAGGCTCGTCCACTTGGCCGCTCCGGCATGGCCGGCGGCGAAGGCGGGGGAAAGCACATTCGATGATCCGACGAAGTCGGCGACGAAGCGCGACCGGGGCCGCTCATAGACATCGGCGGGCGAACCGACCTGAACGATTTTGCCTTCATTGAAGATGGCGACGCGATTGGCCATCGAAAGCGCTTCGCCCTGGTCGTGGGTGACGAAGACGAACGTGATGCCGAGTTCCTTCTGCAGCGCCTTCAGCTCCTCCTGCATCTGTTCTCTGAGCTTGAGGTCCAGCGCCCCGAGCGGCTCGTCGAGGAGCAGCACCTTGGGTCCGTTCACCAGCGCCCGCGAGAGCGCCACCCGCTGGCGCTGGCCGCCCGAAAGCTGCGCCGGGCGACGCTCCTCATATCCGGCGAGCTTGACCATGGCGAGGGCGTCTCTGGCCTTAGCCTCGCGGTCGGCCCGGCCGACCCCCTTGATCATGAGGCCGTAGGCGACATTCTCGCCGACCGTCATATGGGGAAAGAGGGCGTAGTCCTGGAACACCGTGTTGACGTTGCGCCGGTAGGGCGGCACGCCTTCCGCGGTTTCACCGAAAATCTCAATATGCCCCTCGTCCGGCTGCTCGAAGCCGGCGATCAGGCGCAAGCAGGTGGTCTTGCCCGAGCCCGATGGGCCAAGCATGGCGAAGAATTCACCCTCGACGATGTCGATGGTGACGCCGTCGACGGCCCGGACCGAGCCGAAACGGCGGGAGACGTTGACGAATCTAACGGCAGGCGACATGCGGCTGACCCATCGCGGCAGTGGTCCGGCTTTGGCGGTCCGGCCGCTTTGTCGGCCGCGTTACTTGCCGAGGATGGCGATGTAGTCCTTCGCCCACTGCGAGTAGGGCACGCACCCGCCCTCCTTCTCGCACTTGGCCGTCGGCGTACGCCAGAACCAGATCTTCTCGAAATTGTCGAAGCCGTTGGTGGCGCAGCCCGTATCGGTCAAAAGCTCGTTGCCTTTGCAGGCGGCCGGCACCGAAGGCACCGAGCCGAACCAGGACGCGAGGTCACCTTGCAGCTTGGGACTCAGCGAATGTTCGAGCCACTTGTAGGCGCAGTTGGGGTGCTTGGCTTCGGAGTGCATCATGGTCGTGTCGGCCCAGCCCGTGGCACCCTCTTGAGGAATGGTCGAAGCGACGGGCTTCTTGTCCGCGGCGAGAAGATTGACCTGGAATGGCCAGGACGAAGAGGCCACGACGCCCTCGTTCTTGAAGTCGTCGACCTGCACCATGGCGTCGTGCCAATAGCGACCGATGAGGGCGCGTTGCGCCTGCAGCAGGGCAATCGCTGCCGCATACTGGTCCTTGTTGAGCTCGTAGGGGTTCTTGATGCCGAGCTCCGGCTTGTTCTTCATGAGATAGAGGGCGGCGTCGGCGATGTAGATCGGACCGTCATAGGCCTGCACGCGGCCCTTGTTGCTCTTGCCGTCCGGGAGGTTCTGCTCCACGAACACCACCGACCAGCTCTTAGGCGCCTCCTTGAAGACGTCCGAATTGTAGGCCAGTACGTTCGGACCCCACTGGAACGGCACGCCGTAGTGGACGCCGTCCACCGTGTGCCATGGCGCATTTTGCAGGCGCTCGTCCACGGTCTTCCAACTCGGGATCAGGTCGACATTGATCGGCTGTACCTTCTTGCCGGCGACCAATCGTAGAGACGCATCACCTGAGGCCGTGACGAGGTCGAAGCCGCCCTGATTCATGAGCGTCACCATCTCGTCCGAAGTCGCCGCCGTCTTGACGTTGACCTTGCAGCCGGTCTCCTTCTCGAAGCTCGTCACCCAGTCGTAGGCCTTGTCGGTCTCACCGCGCTCGATATAGCCGGGCCAGGCGACAATATCGACCTCGCCTTCGCCTTCGCCGACGGCTTTGGGCGCCTCGGCAAGCGCGGTGCTACCAAGGGCAAACAGGGTGACGGCGGCTGCTACGACACTTCTCGTGGGCTTCATACGACTGTCTCCTCAAACGAGATACGACTGCCTCCTCAAACGAGGCGCAAGTGACCGCATGTTTTTCGGATTCTGGGTTTGGACAGGACGCGCAACCCCCCGGTAAACCACGAGGAATGTTAGTCGAGGACGGCGCCAAGCGCCACAGGAAAGCGACCGTCTCGCACCTGCTCAAGCGGCCCACGCGGCCGCACATTTAATTGTGCAGTGCCATGGT
>JAENXG010000564.1 GCA_016649675.1 Methyloceanibacter sp. | reverse complement strand
TCTATAACGGGCCGATCAAGGCCCCGATCCGCAAGGGCGATCGGGTGGCCGTGCTCAGGATCACTTCGGCCGAATCCTCCGCTACCAACGACATCCCGCTCTACGCCGGAGACGACATCGGCCAGAGCAACTTCGCCATGCGCGGCCTCGACTCGCTGCTCGTGCTCGCCTTCGGCTGGTTGCTGTAGCGGCTTAAGATGCAGCGCGAGGCCGTGGACACCGGCAGATTCATCACCTTCGAGGGCGGCGAAGGCTCCGGCAAGTCGACCCAGGCCGGCATTCTCGCCAATCGTCTGGCGCGTGCCGGCCGCAAGGTGCTTGCCACGCGCGAGCCCGGCGGCTCGCCCGCTGCCGAGGAAATCCGCGAAGCCTTGCTCTCAGGGAAGGTCTGGCAGTTTGGTCCGTTCGCCGAGGCCTTGCTGTTCTCGGTGGCGCGAGGCGACCATGTCGAGCACGCGATCGGGGAGGCGCTTCTGGGCGGCAAGTGGGTCGTGTGCGACCGCTTCCTCGATTCTACGCGCGCTTACCAAGGGGCAACCGCTGGCGTGCCGCGCGCCCTGATCAGCGCCTTGGAGCGGCTCACGGTCGGCGGTCTTCTGCCCGACATCACCTTCGTTCTCGACATTCCCGCCGAGGAGGGGCTGCAGCGAGCGGCGGAGCGGCGGAGCGGCGGTGCGCCTGACCGCTTCGAAAGCCAGGAGCTGATGCTGCATGAGCGCGTGCGCCGAGCCTTTCTCGATATCGCCGAGGAGGAGCCCGACCGCTGCATCGTGATCGACGCGAGCCAGCCTGAGGCGATGGTGGCCGAGGATGTCTGGGAAGTGGTGCTGCAGCGCCTGAGCCCATGAGCATGGTCGCGGAGCGCAACCGCGCATCCATCGCCGAGCCAGATCGCCTCGAAGGATTCTCTACGCCTCGCTACGTCGATCTTCTGTTCGGCCATGGCGAGGCGAGGGCTGAGTTTCTCGATGCGCTCAAGAGCGGCCGCATGCACCATGCCTGGCTGCTGGTCGGCCCTGAAGGCATCGGCAAGGCGACGCTCGCTTATCATTTCGCGCGCGTGGTGCTGGCCCAAGGCGATACGGGCCAACAGGTCGAGGCGATCGAAGCCGGCCACCCCGTGTTCCGCAAAGTGGCGGCGCTGTCGCACCCGAACCTTCTCCTGCTCAGGCGCTCCTTCAACGATAAGACGAAGCGCTATTCGCAATGGATCGGCGTCGACGAGGTGAGGCGCCTCAGGGCGTTTCTCGGCAACACGGCAGGCGAGGGCGGCTGGCGCGTCGTCATCGTCGATCGCGCCGACGAGCTCAACCCGAATGCAGCGAACGCCCTCCTGAAAGCGCTGGAAGAGCCGCCGCCAAGGACCCTGTTCCTCTTGATCTCGAGCGCGGAAGGGAGGCTTCCCGTCACCATTCGCTCCCGCACCCGCACACTTCGTGTGGCGGCCTTGGGTGAGGAGGACTTGGAGAAGGCGGTGCGTGCCGCACTAATCCGCGACGAGCACGAGGCCGATGCCACGACGCTTGCCACCGCCCTTGCCCTGAGCCAAGGAAGCGTGCGGCGGGCTCT
>JAENXG010000425.1 GCA_016649675.1 Methyloceanibacter sp. | reverse complement strand
GACAACGCGGCCACGGCCAAGCGCATCGCCACGGATCTCGGCATCGACAGCGTGTTGGCCGACGTGCTGCCGGGCCAGAAGGCCGAGAAGGTAAAGGAGCTGCAGGCCACGGGGAAGAAGGTCGGGATGGTGGGCGATGGGGTCAACGACGCGCCAGCGCTCACCCAGGCAGACGTAGGGTTTGCGATCGGCGCAGGCACGGACGTCGCGATGGAAAGCGCCGATGTGGTGCTGATGAAGAGCGACCCCTACGACATCGTCGCCGCGATCGAGCTGTCGCGCGCAACGTTGCGAAAGATGCACCAGAATCTTTGGTGGGCGGTGGGCTACAACGCGATCGCGTTCCCGCTCGCTGCAGGCGTCTTGTACCCATTTGTACTGAGTCCGGAGGTCGCAGCGCTGTCAATGTCCGGCAGTACCCTCGTGGTCGCGATCAATGCGCTGATGCTGAAGCGCACCAAGCTGACCGGCATCCGTCGTCAGGGCGCGAAAGCGTCTCCCGCCCCGGCGCTCACCCCGGCGGTGGCGACATCGTGACCGGCCGCGCCGTAGCCTTGGGCGTGCCGCCGAGCACAATGGCAGTGCTGATGCTATCGGTGTTCACGGTGTCGATCGGTTACGGCCTAGCACTGCCGCTCCTGCCGTATCTGATCGAGCGGCTGCTCGGCACGATGCGGCGCAAGTTTCCCGCTCAACTGGCCTGCTGACGGGCCTCTTACACGCTGTCGCTCTTTCTGTTCGCTCCGGCATGGGGGCGCGTTGGGTTGGGGCATCGATTCCATCAGCGTGAACCCATCCAGCCTGATCCGCGCGCTGAAGGTGGTGGCGGACGCAGATCACCGGCCCGCCGCGGCGGAATAGAAGCAGCCTCTAAGCAAAGCGGCGCCGCCTAGCTCAGCCCAGCCGGACTTGCAGGCGATGGACGGCGCCGTCGTCCTCGAGCGGGATAGAGAGCGGCCGCGCAGCGATCTTCACGCCATCGAGCTCGGCCGCCGCGACGCCGCGCTGCACGCTTTGCGGAGGCATTTCCACCCGGCGGCTTCGAGTTCCTGCCCTCCGGTCGCCTAACTAAATCCGAGGACCGCCGACGCGGTTACGCAAGACGGAAGTGACATTTTGCCATTGGTGCACTGGCTGTCGCATCCCAGTCCATGCCTGCCTTTTCACAGGCAACCTGAGTCTTGGGCGCGGCCTCTCCGGCGCATGCCGATGCCGTGAATCCAACTGCGAAAATGAAAATAAGGACCGTCACAAGGCCTTTCATGGCGCGTCTCCTTCGATTTGTGTGCCCGCCAGGCTGCCTTCAATGATTCTGGCTAGCGCTGGCGACACTATTTTTGTCAGGCCCCTGGTCTGGGCAGTTCGCTGGACTTCACTGGAAGCCCAAAGCCGTTCAGTTTGAACCTTGCGCATCTCGTCCACGCCGTTCGTCACATGCGCCTTGATCGGCTCGGCTGCAGCGGCCGTCACCATGGTTGAAAGCGCCCGGACTTCCGCGGCTTGGGACGTGAGCGTAGCGAACATCTTCCGCCAATAGGCCGCCTGCACCTCCGCTATGTCGGCGAGGTTTTTAGCGCCCGCCAAGCTCTTGGCCAGGTCGAAGCCGGAATTTATATTCCGCTGGGCGATATCGATGATTTTACGGTTGAACGCCGCAGCGCCTTGGCCAGCGGCGTCGAAAGTCTTCTCAAACGTTGCGACCGATGCGTCGAGCGCATCATTGGAGCGATCATAGAATTCGCGGGTCTGAGCCACGGACTTCTCAGCCATGGCTCGCACAGCCTCCGGAACAGAGGTGTCGAGACCGAGCTGACCGAGTTGGGTCGTCACGTCCCGATAATTTTTGCAAGCTTGCTCGGCGGCAGCTTGGGGATTGAAGGAAGCGGCCATGGAAGCGGCCATGACAGTGCCTCTTCAGGTTACATCGCACGCAGGCGATGTTTCGCAGGTTGGAGCCGCGAATCCTGAGGCTCTGAGAGCGCTCGACTGCTGAGAATTTCGGGAAAGGGGGCGTGCACGTAATTGGCACGGTAGTCTCTACCGTCAGCGCCTCGGGTCCGGCGCGCCAGTACCAGATATATGGGCATTGACTGCGGGTATTACAATCTTAGCGCGCTAAATTGTCATCCTCGCCCGCAAACGTTGCAACATCCCCTCTCGCCAAAGCAGAGCCGAGAAAGTCCGCTTTGGGTCAGTAGCTGACGTTTGAGCAACTCACCGTCTTGGTCCGCTTTGTGCCAGAAGCGGACATCGCGGATGGGGAACTCTTTACAGATCCTTGATGCCTCCAGGGTAGCTTGCGGGCCCTAACCTCCATCAAGGTACGTCATCGTGAAGACGTCTGGACCCAAGTCGCT
>JAENXG010000196.1 GCA_016649675.1 Methyloceanibacter sp. | reverse complement strand
GGCTCGGCGTGGCGCCCGCGATCGCCGAAAGTGTAGAGCTGCTCGACATAGCCGAGATCGAGCCCGGTCTGCCGCTTCACCCATTCGCGCAAGCCGATCTCGAGCGTCCGGTGCGCGCGCGGTGCGAAGAAACCGAAGGGAAGGGCGTCCCATGCGCCCGATCCTGCTGTACCGGCCCGCACCACGAGGATGTGGGGCTGCTGGTCGCGCACCGTGACGATGGCGGCATTGAGCCCAAGCTCGATCTGCGGATTGCTTGGGGTTTTTTCCTCGGCGACAGAAGCTTTGCGCCTCGCTTCAGCCATGAGGGCGGCTAGGCGGCAAGGAGCGCCGGCAGCGCGAAGACCTGGGCTTCCTCGGCGATCCGCCCGCGGCCGATATCTTCGACAGCGGCCAGCATGCGTCCGTCGCGGGACAGAGCCTCGTCGGCAAGCGTGACGAGAAGGCGGTTGGGATAGGCGGTCGGCGAAGCGCGGCGGAGCGCGCGCGCGAGCTCAAGCTCGTCGGCCTCGGGGTTGAGCGCGCAGAGCGAGATGAAGGCCGCCGCCGTCGAGCGGCTGATGCCGGCCCAGCAATGGATCAGGAGCGGCGCCTGGCGGTCCCATTCGAGCGCAAACCTCACCAGGTCGGAGACATGCGTCTCGCACGGCAGCACGAGGCCCGGCTGCGGCTGGCAGATGTCGTTCATGGCGAGCCGGAGATGCCGGTCGGGCCCGATGCCCGGCGGCGTGCTGATCAGGGTCTCGCCGTTGATCAGCGTCACGAGATGGCTGACGCGGGCATCGGCGATGGTGGTCTCGACCAGGCTGAGCGGTGCGACGTAGATGGTTTCGGGGTTCATAGCGTCAGACACTCTAGCTTGTTCTCTTGGCAAAATCAGGGAGGTCATTTCGCTTGCCTTAGCACAGGATTTCCGCCGCGCCGCCGGTCATCGATTGAGCTCGTTGAAACGCTTGAGGAATCGCGCTTCTCCCTCTGGCGCAGGAAGCGGGCTTAAGTGCGACAGCCTCTTGACGAGAGCTGGGCTCAAGCCCTGCGGCTGGCCGAAGAAGCGCCGCGCCTCCTCCCGCGAGAAGCCGGCAAGGGAGGTTGCCTCGTAATAGGCCGCGATCTTGTCGGCGCGCTTGATCAGTTTGGCGGTGTCGGGGGGAAGCTCCCCCGGCAGCCCGAAGCGAATGTGAATAGCGCCGAGCAGCCTTGCCTCGAAGGCGCGATAGTCCAGCGAAAGCGCCGCCTTGAACGGGCTGATCAGGTCGCCGATGACATATTCCGGCGCGTCGTGGATGAGGGCGGCAAGCCTGAAGCGCCGGTCGAGCACAGGCTCAAGCTCGCCCGCGATGGCCTCGACGAGAAGGCTGTGCTCGGCCACGGAGAACGCGTGCTCGCCGTTGGTCTGGCCGTTCCAGCGGGCGACTCTGGCCAAGCCATGAGCGATATCCTCGATCTCGATGTCGAGCGGGGAGGGGTCGAGCAGGTCGAGTCGCCGCCCGCTCAGCATGCGCTGCCACGCGCGTGCGCCGATATTTGGCAGGCCGGGCTCGATCTTTTGAGCAATCTTCATGGGCTGGTGAGGTCAAACGGCATGACTATTGGCGCGACCAATAGTACGCGACTCGGCTCAGGAAAAAATGGACGAATCCCGTTCATAGTGCCATTCATTAGACTGTTTTGTCAGAGTAGAGACGAATCGAAGTCCGTCACGTGGGAGACACATATGGCAAAGTTGCCCAAGTATACACTGTCGCATGATGACACGAAGAAACGCTGGGTGCTGAAACAGGACAGCACGGGCCAGTCGGTCAAGACCTTCGCCACCAAGGCTGCGGCGACAAAGGGCGGCGTGCTGGAGAGGGCCGTCGGCAAGACGGGATCCGTCAAGATCAAGAAGCGGAATGGCAAGATCCAGGAAGAGCGAACCTATCCCCGCACCGCAGACCCCCGACTCTAAAGGTTAAGTGGCGTTCGGCCGAGCCTTGCACAAGCCGCGTGACGGGGACAGCACGTAAGGTGGTCATTGACCATGCCGGTCGCCTGCATGAGGGCATAGACGATCGTCGGACCGCAAAACTTGAAGCCGCGTGACTTAAGGTCCTTGGAGATGGCGCCTGACAGCTCCGTCTCGGCCGGGATCTCGGCGAGCGCGCGATAGCGGTTGACGATCGGCTTGCCGTCGACGAAGTCCCAGAGATAGGACCCGAAGCCTGCGCCTGTCTCCATGATGTGGAGCCAGGCCCGCGCCGAGGCGATGGCGCCATCGATCTTCATGCGGTTGCGCACGATGCCCTCGTCTTGCATCAGGGACGCGGCTTTCTTGCTCGTGTAGCGCGCAATCTTCTCAGGGGCGAAGCCATCAAACGCGCGGCGGAACGCCTCGCGCTTCCGCAAAATGGTGATCCAAGATAGTCCGGCCTGGAAGCCATCGAGCACGAGCTTCTCGTAGAGCGCCCGATCGTCGCGCTCCGGCACGCCCCACTCCTCGTCGTGATAAGCGACATAGAGGGGGTCAGTGCCGGGCCAGGGACAGCGCTTGGGCTCCCCGCGCGCGGTCATGCCGGGACTTCGGCCCCAGGCACCGGGAAGCGCGCGAAGGCCGGCCGGCGAAGCGTGAGTTCGACGTCCGCCGCCATGAGAGGCATGCCGCGGGCCAAGGCCTCCTCGGCGCGGTCGAGCCTGACGAGCGCAAGCGCTGAGGCGCCACTGACCGAGCCGAGGGCCCCGATCGGCAGGCCGCCAGCCTCAATGCTCGTGCCGGAAGCGGGCAGGCGCGCCGCGCCCTCGACCGGCACGATGCGTTTCCGCGCCGTGCCCCGATGCTGCATGCGCGAGACGACCTCCTGGCCGACATAGCAACCTTTCGCAAAGTCGACGCCGTTCAGTTGATCGAACAGGGCCTCATGCGGAAAGGCGTCGCCGAAGACATAGTCGCGCCCGCCTTCGGGCACGCCGAGCCTGATGCGCAAGGCCTGATAGTCTTCCTCCGAGGCTGACAAGCAGCCAAGGTCTGCAGTGCTGGCGCCGGCAGGGAGCAGAAGGCGAAACCCAAGCTCGGGAAGCCGCGGGTCGGCGAAGGCGATCGCGCCCGGAGGCACGCGCGGCTCCCCGCCCCACGCGGCAGCCACCGCTAGAGACGGCTCCTCGCCGATCTCGACCTGCGCCCGCAAGCGATAGAAGACGAGCCGCTTGGCGAGTTCGGCCGCTTTGTCTTGGGCGACATCGATCAGGTAGCCGCCGTCCGCCGCGATTACGAAGAAGTCGAACAGGATCTTGCCCTGCGGGCTGAGCAGGCCGGCATGGATGGCGGTGCGGCCTTCGGCCTTGCCGATGTCGCTCGTGATCAGCCCTTGCAGATATTTGCGCGCGTCGGCGCCCGCGACTCTGAGCACGCCGCGGTCCGTAAGGAGCGTTGCATGGCAATGGCCCATATCCAGCCCTTCTGCTACCAAGACATCCGGTATGTCCTGAAGCTATTGAACCGGGTGCAAGCCCGCAAGGGAAGCTGAGCCTTAGCCTTGGCAGAAACCTTCGATCTCCTCGTCAAAGGCGGCACCGTGGTCAATCAGGACGGCGCCGGCGTCTTGGATATCGGCGTTAGCGACGGCCGCATCGCCGCCATCGGCACGCTTGCCAATGCGAGCGCGGCGGAGGTGCTCGATGCCGCCGGCCTGCATGTGCTGCCTGGGGTGATCGACACCCAGGTGCATTTCCGCGAGCCGGGCCTCACCCACAAGGAGGATTTGGAGACGGGGAGCCGGTCGGCGGTGTTGGGCGGCGTCACCGCCGTGTTCGAGATGCCGAATACGCGCCCCGCCACCACGAGCGCCAACGCGCTGGCCGACAAGGTCGCCCGCGCCCGCCAGCGCATGCATTGCGACTTTGCTTTCTTTGTCGGCGCCACGCGCGACAATATCGATGCGTTGCCGGAGCTTGAGATTCTGCCGGGGGCTGCCGGCGTCAAAGTGTTCATGGGCTCCTCCACCGGAGACCTTCTCGTCGATGATGAGGAGAGGTTGGCGCGCATCCTCGCCACGATCAGGCGGCGCGCCGCCTTCCATGCCGAGGATGAGGCAAGGCTCAAAGAGCGCATGTCCTTGCAGCGTGAAGGCGATCCCTCAAGCCATAGCGAGTGGCGCGATGCTCGCGCGGCCTTCGCCGCGACGAAGCGTCTCGTGCGGCTTGCCTCGCAAGCGGGCAAGCGGGTGCATGTGCTCCATGTCTCGACCAAGGAGGAGATGGAGTTGCTTGCGCTCCACAAGGACGTGGCGAGCGTCGAGGTGACGCCACAGCACCTCACGCTTGCCGTCCCCGGGGCCTACGCGGCGCTCGGCACTAAAGCACAGATGAACCCACCGCTCAGGGACCTCCACCATCAAGAGGGGCTGTGGTGGGGGCTCACCCAAGGCGTGGTCGATGTGCTCGGTTCCGATCACGCACCGCATACGCTGGAAGAAAAGAGCAAGAGCTATCCCGGCACGCCATCGGGCATGCCTGGGGTGCAGACGCTCGTTCCCGTGATGCTCGACCATGTCAATGCCGGGCGCTTGAGCCTTGCCCGCTTCGTCGATCTGACCAGCGCCGGCCCGCAGCGCATTTTCGGCATCGCCGGCAAGGGACGCATCGCCGTCGGCTACGACGCCGACCTCACCATCGTCGACCTCGCGGCCGAGCGCGTCCTCGAGAACGATTGGATCGGGAGCAAATGCGGCTGGACGCCTTTCGCCGGGCGGAAGGTGAAGGGCTGGCCCATCGGCACCATCCTGCGCGGGCGCATCG
>JAENXG010000055.1 GCA_016649675.1 Methyloceanibacter sp. | reverse complement strand
GCCTTCGCCCCGGACGTCTTCGCCCCGGACGTCTTCGCCCCGGCGCTCTTCTGCCGTGCAATCGTCTGGATGCGCGCGATGTCGCGCCTGATCTGTCGCACCCGCGACGTGTTGTCGAGCTGGCCGGACGCCGCCTGGAAGCGCAGGTTGAACTGCTCCTTCTTCAGCTTAACCAGCTCGTCAGTGAGCTGATCCTCCGTCATGCCGCGGACTTGACCGGCCTTCATGGCTTAGACCTCGGTAATGCGCGCAACGACGCGCGTCTTGATCGGAAGCTTAGCGGCGGCAAGCCTGAGCGCCTCACGCGCCACCGGCTCCCCGACGCCGTCGATCTCGAACATGATGCGGCCGGGCTTCACCCGCGCCACCCAGAATTCCGGCGTGCCCTTGCCCTTGCCCATGCGGACCTCGGTCGGCTTCTTCGACACCGGCACATCGGGGAAGAGCCTGATCCACACCCGGCCCGAGCGCTTCATCTGCCGCGTCATGGCGCGCCGCGCAGCCTCGATCTGCCGCGCGGTGATGCGCGCAGGCTCCTGCGCCTTCAGCCCAAAGGTGCCGAAGGCGAGCGTGACCGCGCTCGAGGCGGCGCCCTTGATGCGCCCCTTATGGGCCTTGCGGTATTTGGTACGCTTCGGTTGCAGCATGACGCTAAGCTTTGCCTTTCGATCCTACGCCTGGGCCGGAGAGGGCTCGCGACGCCCTTGCGAGCGGCCGCCTTCCTGGGCCTCGAGCGCCTTGTTCTCCTGGGCCATGGGATCGTGCTCCATGATCTCGCCCTTGAAGATCCACACCTTCACCCCGATGATTCCGTAAGCCGTGCGCCCGAGCGCCGTGCCGTAATCGATATTGGCGCGCAGCGTATGCAACGGCACCCGCCCCTCGCGATACCACTCCATGCGCGCAATCTCTGCTCCGCCGAGCCGGCCGCCGCAATTGATGCGGATGCCGAGCGCGCCCATGCGCATCGCCGACTGCACGGCGCGCTTCATGGCGCGGCGGAAGGCCACCCGGCGCTCGAGCTGCTGCGCGATTCCCTCCGCCACCAGCGTGGCGTCGGTCTCGGGCTTGCGCACCTCGACGATATTGAGATGCACCTCCGAGTCCGTCATGGACGCCAGCTCGCGCCGGAGCTTCTCGATATCGGAGCCCTTCTTGCCGATCAGGATGCCGGGACGCGCGGTATGCACCGTCACCCGGCACTTCTTGTGTGGGCGCTCGATGACCACCTTGGAGATGCCGGCCTGCTTGCGCGAGGTGACGATGTGATTGCGCATCTTCAGGTCTTCGTGCAGGAGGCGCGCATATTCGCCGCGCGTCGCATACCAGCGCGAATCCCAGGTGCGGTTGATGCCGAGCCTAAGCCCGATCGGATTGACCTTCTGTCCCATTAAGCGGGCTCCTCGACTTGGCGCAGCACTACGGTGATCTGCGAAAACGGTTTCTCGATCCGGCCGGCGCGGCCCCGCGCCCTAGCGCGGATCCGCTTCATCACCAAATTCTTGCCCACATAGGCCTCGGCCACGACGAGAGCGTCGACGTCGAGGTCATGATTGTTCTCGGCATTGGCGATTGCCGATTCGAGCGTCTTCTTCACGTCCTTGGCGATGCGCTTGCGCGAGAAGGTAAGATCGGCGAGCGCGCGGTCGACCTTCTTGCCCCGGATCAGCTGGGCAAGCAGGTTGAGCTTTTGCGGGCTCACGCGCATCAGCCGCGTGACCGCCTTCGCCTCGTTCTCTTTCAGCGTTCGTTCGCGCTGCGCCTTGCCCATGGTCTTAAGCCTTCGCCCTCTTCGCCTTGCGGTCTGCGGCGTGGCCGTAGAACGTCCGCGTCGGCGCAAACTCTCCGAACTTGTGGCCGATCATGTCCTCGGTGACCAGCACCGGGATATGCTTCTGGCCGTTATGCACCCCGAAGGTGATCCCGACGAATTGCGGCAGGATCGTCGAGCGGCGCGACCAAATCTTGATCACGGCGTTCGAGCCGCTGCCACGCGCCCTCTCCGCCTTCTTGAGGAGATATCCGTCGACGAACGGGCCTTTCCAAACCGAGCGTGCCAATTGAGCTATCCCTTCTTCTTCTGATGGCGGCTGCGCACGATGAACTTGTCGGTCGACCGGTTATGGCGCGTCTTCTTGCCTTTGGTCGACTTGCCCCAGGGGGTCACCGGGTGGCGGCCGCCTGAGGTGCGGCCCTCACCGCCGCCATGGGGGTGGTCGACCGGGTTCATGGCCACGCCGCGCACGACCGGCCTCCGCCCCTTCCAGCGCATGCGGCCGGCCTTGCCGAAATTGATATTGGAATTATCCGGATTGGAGACGGCCCCAACGGTCGACATGCACTCGGCCGGCACCATGCGCGTCTCGCCCGAGTTCAGCTTGAGGATGGCGTAGCCCGCATCGCGCCCGACGAGCTGCACATAGGTGCCCGCGGCGCGCGCGATCTGCCCGCCTTTGCCCTGCTTCATCTCCACATTGTGGACGATAGTGCCGATCGGCATGTTGGCGAGCGGCATGGCGTTGCCCGGCTTCACGTCGACGCGGGCGTCGCTAATCACCGTGTCGCCGGGTGCGAGCCGCTGCGGCGCCAAAATATAAGAGAGCTCGCCGTCCTCGTACTTGATGAGCGCGATGAAGGCGGTGCGGTTCGGATCGTATTCGAGCCGCTCCACCGTTGCCGGGACGCCGAGCTTGCCGCGCTTGAAGTCCACCTTGCGATAGGTGCGCTTATGCCCGCCGCCGCGATGCCACATGGTGACGCGGCCATGATTATTGCGCCCGCCGGACTTGGTCAGCCCTTCGGTGAGCGCCTTGACGGGCTTGCCCTTCCACAGATGGCTGCGGTCGACGAGGACGAGCTCGCGCTGGCTCGGCGTTGTGGGGTTGTAGGTTTTAAGGGCCATCTCGTCAGATCCTCGTCGTCACGTCGATCTTGTCGCCTTCGGCGAGCTTGACGATTGCTCTCTTGACGTCCTGCTGCTTGCCCTTGATGCCCTTGAAGCGCTTGGTCTTGCCCTTGCGGTTCAGCGTGTTCACGGCAAGCACCTTGACGCCGAAGAGCTGCTCGATGGCGGCCTTGATCTCAGGCTTGGTCGCGCTGCGGCGCACCTTGAATATCACCTGATTGGCCTCGGAGGCGGCACTCGACTTCTCGGTGATGACCGGCGAAAGGATCACGTCATAGACGGACAACGCGCTCATTTGAACCGTGCCTCCAGCGCCTCGAGCGCTGCTTTCGTCAGCACGAGCTTCTCGTGCCTCAGGATGTCGTACACATTGATGCCCGCCACGGGGAGCACATCGACGCCCGGCAAGTTGCGCGCGGCCCGAGCGAAGCCCTCTTGCACCGCGGCGCCGTCGATGATCAGCACCGAGCCGAAGCCAAGCTTGGCGAAGCGCGACTTGAGCTCCTTGGTCTTTGCCTCTTTCAGCTCGCACTTGTCGATCACGACCAGCGTCTCCGACTTGGCCTTGGCCGACAATGCGTGCTTGAGCGCCAGCGCCCTCACCTTCTTCGGCAGATCGATGGCGTGGCTCCGCGGCTTCGGCCCGAACGACCTACCGCCGCCTCTGAACAGATTCGCCCGGCGACTGCCGTGGCGGGCCTGACCGGTGCCCTTCTGCTTGTAGGCCTTGTGGCCGGTTAAGTTGACCTCGGCGCGGCCCTTGACCGAGACGGTGCCCCCTCGCCGCTTGGCGAGCTGGTAGCGCACCATGCGGTGCAGGAGGTCGGCCCGCGGCTCTAACCCGAACACGTGGTCGGAGAGCTCGACGGTTCCCGCCTTCTTGGCGTCGAGAGTGGTTACGTCAGCCTGCATCACTCTTGGCTCCCGGCCTCAGCCTGTTGGGGCTCGGCTTGCTTTTCTTGCTTCGGCGCCTCGCCGGCCGCCTTGCGGAAGGCGCCTGGCTTCGGCGCGCTCTCAGGCAGCGTGCGCTTCACGGCGTCAGAGAGCAGCACCCAGCCGCCCTTGGCACCGGGCACCGCGCCGCGGATCATGATCAGCCCGCGCTCGGGGTCCGTCCTCACCACGCGCAGATTCTGCGTGGTGACGTTCACGTCGCCCATATGGCCCGCCATCTTCTTGCCCTTGAACACCTTGCCCGGATCCTGGCGCTGGCCGGTCGAGCCGTGGCTGCGATGGCTAACCGAGACGCCGTGGCTGGCGCGCAGGCCGTGGAAGCCGTGGCGCTTCATCACGCCGGCAAACCCCTTGCCGATGGTCGTGCCCGACACGTCCACAAACTGCCCTTCCACGAAATGGTCGGCGGTGATCTCCGCGCCCACCTCGATCAGGTTCTCCGGGCTCACGCGGAACTCGACGAGCTTCCGTTTGGGCTCGACATTGGCCACGGCGAAATGCCCCCGCGCAGCACGCGACAGACGCTTCACCTTGGGCCGGCCGGCGCCGAGCTGGAGCGCGGTATAGCCGTTCTTCTCGTCCGTGCGCTGGCCGACGACCTGGCAATGCTCAAGCCGCAGCACCGTCACCGGGATGTGCTCCCCGGCATCGGTGAAGATCCTGGTCATGCCGACCTTTTGCGCGATGACGCCTGATCGCATCGGTCTTGCTTCCTTGCCCTTGCCCGCGCTCTAGAGCTTGATCTCGACGTCGACACCGGCGGCGAGGTCGAGCTTCATCAGCGCATCGACCGTCTGCGGCGTGGGGTCAACGATGTCGAGCAGACGCTTATGCGTGCGTATCTCGAACTGCTCGCGGCTCTTCTTGTCGATATGGGGCGAACGGTTCACGGTGAACTTCTCGATGCGGGTCGGCAGCGGAATAGGTCCGCGCACTTCAGCACCGGTGCGTTTCGCCGTGTTGACGATCTCCTTGGTCGACGCATCGAGGATACGATGGTCGAAGGCTTTGAGCCTGATTCTTATGTTCTGACTTTGCATCTCGATGGCCTCAAATTGAGGAGCGCGCCGCTTGTGGCGACGCGCTCCCATGCCTCCCTTATTCGATGATCGACGCCACGACGCCGGCGCCCACAGTGCGGCCGCCTTCACGAATGGCGAAACGAAGTTTCTCCTCCATGGCGATCGGCACGATTAGCGTCACCTCCATGGCGATATTGTCGCCCGGCATCACCATCTCGGTTCCCGCCGGCAATTCCACGACGCCGGTCACGTCGGTGGTGCGGAAGTAGAACTGCGGACGGTAGTTGCCGAAGAACGGGGTGTGACGCCCGCCCTCCTCCTTGGTGAGGATATAGGCCTCGGCCTTGAACTTGGTGTGCGGCTTGACTGAGCCCGGCTTGCACAGCACCTGGCCGCGCTCGACGCCTTCGCGATCCACGCCACGCAACAGGCAGCCGACATTGTCGCCGGCCTCGCCCTGGTCGAGCAGCTTGCGGAACATCTCCACACCGGTGACGACGGTCTTGGTCGTGGGCTTGATGCCGACTATCTCCACCTCCTCGCCGACCTTGATAATGCCGCGCTCGATACGGCCGGTGACTACCGTGCCGCGGCCGGAGATCGAGAACACGTCTTCGATCGGCATGAGGAACGGCTTGTCCTTGGGACGGTCGGGCTGCGGGATGTAAGCGTCGACCGCATCCATCAAGGCTTCGATCGACTTCTTGCCCAGCTCATCGTCGCGGCCTTCGAGGGCCGCGAGCGCCGATCCCTTGACGATCGGGATCTCGTCGCCCGGGTACTCGTATTTGGAGAGAAGCTCGCGGACCTCGAGCTCGACCAGATCGAGGAGCTCAGGGTCGTCGACCATGTCGACCTTGTTGAGATAGACCACGAGCGCCGGCACGCCCACCTGGCGCGCAAGCAAGATGTGCTCGCGGGTTTGCGGCATGGGGCCGTCGGCCGCCGAGACCACAAGAATGCCGCCGTCCATCTGGGCGGCGCCCGTGATCATGTTCTTCACATAGTCGGCATGGCCCGGACAGTCGACATGGGCGTAATGCCGCTTGCCGGTCTCGTACTCCACGTGGGCGGTCGAGATGGTGATGCCGCGCGCCTTCTCTTCCGGCGCCTTGTCGATCTCGTCATAGGCGATGAACTTGGCACCGCCCTTCTCCGACAACACCTTGGTGATCGCGGCGGTCAGCGTGGTCTTGCCGTGATCGACGTGACCGATGGTCCCGATATTGCAATGCGGCTTGGTCCGCTGGAATTTTTCCTTAGCCATGCTGGCTCTCCATCCTTCGATACTCAGTCAATCTTCGTCCGGCCGGTGTCGGCTCTTACTTTAACGCTCAGGCGAACTTCGCCTGCACCTCGTCCGCCTGCGCCTTTGGCACCTGCGCATAATGATCGAACTGCATGGTGAACTGCGCCCTACCCTGGCTCATCGAGCGCAGGTTGTTCACATAGCCGAACATGTTGGCGAGCGGCACCATGGCGCTGATCACCGACGCGTTGCCGCGTGACTCCTGGCCGCGCACCTGGCCCCTGCGGCTCGTGAGGTCGCCGATGATGCCGCCGACATAATCCTCTGGCGTCACCACCTCGACCTTCATGATGGGCTCGAGCAGCTTCGGCCCGGCCTTCAAGGCGCCTTCGCGGAAGGCGGCGCGGCCGGCGATCTCGAAGGCCATCACACTCGAATCGACGTCGTGATAGGCGCCGTCGACGAGCGAGACCTTGACGTCGAGGATCGGGAAGCCCGCGAGCACGCCGGCATCGACCACGCTCTTCACGCCCTTCTGCACGCCCGGGACATATTCCTTCGGCACGTTGCCGCCGACCACCTTGTTCTCGAACTCGTAGCCCTTGCCTTGCTCGTTCGGCTCGATCACGAGCTTGACGCGGGCGAACTGGCCCGAGCCGCCGGTCTGCTTCTTGTGGGTGTAGTCGACATCGGCGCGCTTCGACACGGTCTCGCGATAGGCCACCTGCGGCGCGCCGACATTGGCCTCGACCTTGAACTCCCGGCGCATGCGATCGACGATGATGTCGAGATGCAGCTCGCCCATGCCCTTGATGATGGTCTGGCCGGACTCGTGGTCGACCGATACGCGGAACGACGGGTCCTCCTGGGCGAGACGATGTAGTGCCACCCCGAGCTTCTCCTGGTCGCCCTTGGTCTTGGGCTCCACGGCAACCTCGATGACCGGCTCGGGGAACTCCATGCGCTCGAGGATCACGGGCTTGGCCGGATCGCACAGCGTGTCGCCCGTGGTCACGTCCTTGAGGCCTGCCAGCGCCACGATGTCGCCGGTGAAGGCCTCCTTGATGTCTTCGCGGTGATTGGCATGCATGAGCAGCATGCGGCCGATGCGCTCTTTCCTGTCCTTCACCGTGTTCAGCAGGGTGGTGCCGGTCACCACCTTCCCCGAATAGATGCGGCAGAAGGTGAGCGAGCCTACGAACGGGTCGTTCATGATCTTGAAGGCGAGCATGGAGAGCGGCGCATCGTCGGACGGCGCGCGGGTCGCCTCCGCGCCGGTCTTGAAGTCGATGCCCTTCATCGGCGGCACGTCGAGCGGCGACGGCAGATAATCGACGACGGCGTCCAGCAGCGGCTGCACGCCCTTGTTCTTGAAGGCCGAGCCGCACAGAATCGGGACGAAGAAATTGGTCACCGTCCCCTTGCGAATAAGCGCCTTGAGCTGCGCCTCGTCCGGCTCTTTTCCTTCGAGATAGGCTTCCGTTGCCGCTTCGTCGACCTCAGAGGCCAGCTCCACCAGCCGATCGCGATACTCCTTGGCCTGATCGAGGAGATCTGCCGGGATGTCCTCGTCGTGGAATTCGGCGCCGAGCGCCTCGTCGTTCCACACCACGGCCTTCATGCGGACGAGATCGATGATGCCGACGAAGCTCGACTCAACACCGAGCGGCAGCTGGATCACGATCGGCTTGGCGCCGAGGCGGTCCTTGACCATCTGCACCGAAAGGAAGAAGTCGGCGCCGATCTTGTCCATCTTGTTGACGAAGATCATGCGCGGCACGCCGTATTTGTCGGCTTGGCGCCACACCGTCTCGGTCTGCGGCTCGACGCCCTGGTTGGCATCGAGCAAGGCGACCGCGCCGTCGAGCACGCGCAAGCTGCGCTCCACCTCGATGGTGAAGTCGACATGGCCCGGCGTGTCGATGATGTTGATGCGCTTGTCGTTCCAATAGGCGGTCGTCGCGGCCGACGTAATGGTGATGCCGCGCTCCTGCTCCTGCTCCATCCAGTCCATGGTGGCAGCGCCGTCGTGCACCTCGCCGATCTTGTGGCTCTTGCCCGTGTAGTAGAGGACCCGCTCAGTGGTCGTGGTCTTGCCGGCGTCGATATGCGCCATGATCCCGATATTGCGGTAGTCCTCGAGGGGGGTAGCTCGCGGCATCGTCAGAATCCTTGCACTCGTTACCAGCGGTAATGGGAGAAGGCGCGGTTCGCCTCAGCCATGCGGTGAGTGTCCTCGCGCTTCTTCACCGCAGTGCCGCGGTTGTTGGCGGCATCGAGCAGCTCGCCCGAAAGACGCTCGACCATGGTGTTCTCGTTGCGCCCGCGTGCCGCCGAGATGATCCAGCGGATTGCGAGCGCTTGGCGGCGGTCCAGCCGCACTTCGACCGGGACCTGATAGGTGGCCCCGCCGACGCGCCGCGACCTCACCTCGAGCGCCGGCATGACATTGCGCAACGCCTCGTGGAACAGCTCGACCGGGTTCGCCTTGGACTTCCGCTCCATCTGGTCGAGCGCGCCATAGACGATCCGTTCGGCAACGGACTTCTTGCCCTCTTTCATGATGCTGTTCATGAACTTGGTGACCACGTTGTCCCCAAACTTCGGGTCCGGGATGACCTCGCGCTTATCTGCTTTATGCCGCCTCGACATGTCGTCTGATCCGTTTCCTATATGCGAAACGACCCAATTACTTGGGTCGTTTGGCTCCGTATTTGGAGCGCCGCTGACGGCGGTCGCTAACGCCTTGGGTGTCAAGCACGCCGCGAATGATGTGGTAGCGCACGCCCGGAAGGTCCTTGACGCGCCCGCCCCTGATCAGCACCACCGAATGCTCCTGGAGATTGTGGCCCTCGCCGGGGATGTAGCTCGTCACCTCAAGTTGATTGGTCAGCCGCACGCGCGCCACCTTGCGAAGCGCCGAGTTGGGCTTCTTCGGCGTCGTGGTGTAGACGCGCGTACAGACCCCCCGCTTCTGCGGGCAGGCCTGCATGGCCGGAACCTTGTTCCGCTTCCCCGGCTGACGGCGCGGCTTGCGGATGAGCTGTTGTATCGTCGGCATGGATGCCTTTAATCCAATCGTCCTGGCGGGCACATAGCCCACATCATCTAGAGCCGAAGTCCCGGGTCGCCCCGCGGCCTTCAGCGCCTCATCACAGAGGACCTTGGAGGGCTCGAGCCCCCAAGATCATGACCCCGATTTTGATCTCGGTTAGTCCGGCAGCGTTTAACCCGCGCCTCGAAGGCAACCAAAATGTGAGCTACCGCCTGCCGCGTAAGTGCGCGCGTTGTATCAGGCTGATTCTCGCATCGTCAAGAGTTGAGAAGCCAGAAATCAGGGTTCAGAGATCAGAGGGGGCGCTTTGGCTCTCTCTGACCTCCGATTTCTGACTTTTGTCCCCTGACTCTAGACCGCTTCGTGCTCCGCCGCCTCCTCCTCGTCACCGAGCTGCTCGGCAGCGGTGCGCTCCCGCTCCTCGAGAATCAGCTCGTCGCGGTGGGTGGCGATCTTGTTCAGGCGGGTCAACGTGCCGCCCGTGCCGGCCGGGATCAGCCGCCCGACGATGACGTTCTCCTTGAGGCCCTCGAGCGCGTCGGACTTGCCGTTCACGGCAGCGTCGGTGAGCACACGGGTGGTCTCCTGGAACGACGCCGCCGAGATGAAGGAGCGGGTCTGGAGGCTCGCCTTGGTGATGCCGAGCAGCACCGGCTGTCCGGTCGCGGGCTTGCCGCCTGCCGCCTCAACGACGGTATTGGCGTCCTCGAGGTCGATCCGGTCGACGTGCTCGCCCTTGAGGAACTCGGTGCTGCCGGGATCGTTGATCTCGGTTTTCTGCAGCATCTGCCTGACGATCACCTCGATATGCTTGTCGTTGATGGTGACGCCCTGCAGCCGGTAGACCTCCTGGATCTCGTTGACGAGATAGTTGGCCAGCTCCTCGACGCCCTTGATGGCCAGGATATCGTGAGGCGCAGGATGGCCGTCGAGCAGGAACTCGCCCTTCTCGATGCGATCACCCTCCTGCACCGCAAGATGCCGGCCCTTGGGGATGAGATACTCGATCGGCTCATGGCCGTCGTCCGGCGTGATGGTGATGCGCCGCTTGTTCTTGTAGTCGCGGCCGAGCTGCACCGTGCCCGAGATCTCGGCGATGATGGCGTGGTCCTTGGGCCGCCTCGCCTCGAACAGCTCGGCAACCCGTGGCAGGCCACCCGTGATGTCGCGGGTCTTGGCGCTCTCCATCGGAATGCGGGCCAGCACGTCGCCGGCCATCACCTGGTGGCCCTGCTCGACCGAGAGGATCGCATCGACGGGGAGCAGATAACGCGCCTCGCCGCCGCGTGACAGCTTGCCGATCTTGCCCTTCTTGTCCTTGATCGCCACGGCCGGCCGCAGATCGACGCCGCGCGGAGATGCCCGCCAATCGACGATGACGCTGTTGGTGATGCCGGTCGACTCGTCGCGCCGCTCGCTCACCGACACGCCCTCGACCAGATCCTCGAAGTCGATGGTACCCTCGATCTCGGTCAGCAGGGGACGGGTATAGGGGTCCCACTCGGCGAGACGGTCGCCGCGCTTGACCTTGACGCCGTCATCGACGCGCAGATGCGTACCGTAAGGCAGCCGGTGCACGGCCCGCTCGGTGCCGTCCTCGTCGCTCACGACGACGGCGGTGTTGCGGCCCATGACCATGAGGCGGCCTTGCGAATCCTTGACGACGTTGCGCTGCTTGATCTTCACCGTGCCGTCGAAATTGGACTCCAAGAACGACTGATCGACCACCTTGGAGCTCGCCACGCCGCCCAAATGGAAGGTGCGCATGGTGAGCTGCGTGCCGGGCTCGCCGATCGACTGGGCGGCGATGACGCCGACCGCCTCGCCGAGATTGACCGGCGTGCCGCGGGCGAGATCGCGCCCGTAGCACTTGGCGCAGATGCCGTTGCGGGTCTCGCAGGTGAGCGCTGAGCGGATGCGCACCTCTTGCACGCGCGCCGCCTCCAACGCTTCGATCTCCTCCTCCTCGAGGAGCTCGCCGGCCTTGATGATCACCTTGCCGGTCGACGGGTTCTTGATGTTGTCGCAAGGGGTGCGGCCGAGCACGCGCTGCCCGAGCGACACGGTCACCTCGCCGGCCTCGAGGATGGCGCGCGCGGTGATGCCCTCGCTCGTGCCGCAATCCTCCTCGGTAACGATGCAATCCTGCGCCACATCGACCAGACGCCGCGTGAGGTAGCCCGAGTTCGCCGTCTTCAGCGCCGTGTCGGCAAGACCCTTACGGGCGCCGTGGGTCGAGTTGAAATATTCGAGCACCGACAGCCCCTCCTTGAAGTTGGAGATGATCGGCGTCTC
>JAENXG010000479.1 GCA_016649675.1 Methyloceanibacter sp. | reverse complement strand
CATCCGACACCTCCCCGCTTGAGCGCAAGCTCGCCGAGCTCACCAGTCAGCTGGTCAAGGCCACCCTCATCGTCACCGCTCTCATTGCCGCCGCTGGCATGGCCGCAGGCCGGGACCTCGTGCTGATGATCGAGGCCGGAATCGCGCTCGCCGTCGCCGCTATCCCGGAAGGCTTGCCGATCGTGGCCACTATGGCGCTTGCCCGCGGCATGTGGCGCATGGCGCGGCGCAACGTCGTGGTCGAGTGCCTGGCTGCCGTCGAGACGCTTGGCGCCACTACCGTCATCTGCACCGACAAGACCGGCACGCTCACCGAGAACCGCATGACCGCCGAGCGGCTATGGCTTCCCTCCGCCGACTACCGGCTCGACCACGAGTTAGGACAGATCCTCGATGCTTCGGGGAACAAGGCCGAGATCGACGCGGCGTTGCGGCGGGCGCTGGAGGTCGGCGTTCTTTGCGGCACCGCGACCCTCAAATCCGCCGACCAGCGCGGCGCCGGCGATCCCATGGAGCTTGCGCTTTTGCGGCTCGGCCAGCTCGTGAAGTTCGACCGCGAGGCTCTGCTTATTGTTTGGCCCGAGTGGCACGAGATCGCCTTCGATACCGGGACGAAGATGATGGCGACCGCCCATGCGCGCGAGCGGCGCCTGTTCGTCGCCGTCAAGGGCGCACCGGAAGCGGTGCTTGCCGCCTCGACCGCAATCGGCGACGGAGCAAATACGGCGCTTGGCGAGGACGAGCGCGAGGAGTGGCTACGTCGTGCTGCAGCCCTTGCCGAGGATGGCTTGCGTGTACTTGCGCTCGCCGAGAAGACCATCCCCTTGAAGGCCCTGCCGAGCTATGACGGCCTCACCTTCCTTGGCCTGGTCGGCTTTCGCGATCCGCCGCGGGTGGAGGTAAAGCAGGCCATCGCCGATTGCCGGCAAGCCGGCATCCGCGTGGTCATGGTGACGGGCGACCATGCGGTCACGGCGCGCAAGATTGCCGAGAACGTTGGGATCACCGGGCCGGGCAGCTGTATTTTGGTTGAGGGACGCGAATTGGAAGCGCTCGGCGCTTTGGGCGAGCAAGAGCGCCGGCGCGTGCTGGCGGCTCAAGTCTTTGCCCGTGTAACGCCGGCACAGAAGCTGGAGCTTGTGCTGCTCTACCAAAGCGCGGGCGAAGTGGTGGCCATGACCGGAGACGGCGTCAACGACGCGCCGGCTTTGCAAAGGGCAGATATCGGCGTTGCCATGGGATTGCGCGGCACGGAAGTAGCGCGCGAGGCCGCCGACATCGTGCTCCGCGACGATGCCTTCGGCAGCATCGTCGCGGCGATCCGCGAGGGCCGCGTCATCTTCAGCAACCTGCGCCGCTTCCTGGTCTATCTCTTGTCCTGCAATATCAGCGAGGTGATGGTCGTTGCGCTTGCAGTCGTGGCCGGCCTGCCTCTGCCGTTACTGCCCTTGCAGATCCTCTTCCTTAACCTCGTCACCGACGTATTCCCAGCCTTCGCGCTTGCCACCGGCGAAGGTGAGGAGGACGTCTTGCGACGCCCGCCGCGGGACCCGCGCGAGCCTCTGCTCGGGAGGCCGCAATGGCTGTTCATTGCGGGCTTCAGTGCGCTCCTTACGGCATCAACCCTCTCCGCGCTCGTCATCGGCCACTACGGGCTCAGGCTTCAGGGCGAGGCGCTAGTGACCGTCTCCTTCTTGACCCTTGCCTTCGCCCAGCTTTGGCACGTGTTCAACATGTGGGGCAGAGGCTCTGGCGTTCTCCGTAATGCCGTCACCAGCAATCCTTATGTGTGGATGGCCGTCGCCCTCTGCACGGCCATCCTTCTGCTCGCTATTTATGTGCCGCCGCTTGCCGCCGCCTTGCAGATTGTTCCTCCCAATCGAGCCGGCTGGACGCTCGTTCTCGCTGCGAGCCTGGCGCCGCTCTTCTTGGGGATGATGATCGGCACGTTTGGCGCGGTGATGAGTAGAAAATCGCGTGGGTGAAAGCCTTCTCAAGGCGCACTCAGAGGGCGCAGAT
>JAENXG010000267.1 GCA_016649675.1 Methyloceanibacter sp. | reverse complement strand
TCGACCTTCTCTTTGATGTCCGCCAGGGAAGCATAGACCGTCTCGCCGAGAAGCTCTTTGCCCGCTTGGCCCGGATTGACGGGAATGACGCGGAAGCCTTTCGCCTTGAGATATTTCATGGCGAAATAGCTCGGCCGCGATGTGTTCGGGCTCGCTCCCACCATGGCGATGGTGCGGGAGGTGGCGAGAATGCCCCTGATATAGGCGTCGCTATAGGCGTCGTGGTTCATGCTTGCTGGGGCAGGGGACGGGACTCTAGCGCGGCCAGCGCGGCGGCCGCTTGTCAATGAAGGCGCCGATGCCTTCTTCGGCCTCGGCGTCGAGCATGTTCTCCACCATGACGGCCGAGGCATAAGCGTAGGCGTCATCGAGAGTCATGTCGAGCTGCCTGTAGAAGGCCTCCTTGCCGATCTTGAGCGTTCGCTGCGGCTTGGTCGCGATCAGGCGGCCGAGCTCCACCGCCTCATTCACCACGCGATCGGGCTCGACCACGCGATTGACGAGGCCGAGCAACTTCGCCTCCTCCGCGCTCGTCATCTCGCCCAAGAGCAGCATCTCCATGGCGGCTTTGCGCGAAACGTTGCGGCTGAGCGCCACCATGGGCGTCGAGCAGAACAGCCCGATATTCACGCCGGGCGTGGCAAAGCGTGCATCGACACTCGCCACGGCAAGATCGCAGGTGGCAACGAGCTGGCAGCCGGCCGCCGTGGCAATTCCGTTCACCGCCGCGATCACCGGCTTCGGACAGCGCACGATGGCCAGCATCATCTCCGAGCATTGCGCCATGGTCGCCGCAAAGAAGCCGCGCCCGCGGTCGGGGTCGTTCCGATGTGCGGTCAGCTCCTTGAGATCGTGGCCTGATGAAAATGCGGTGCCGGCCCCGGTGATGACGATGGCGCGGATGGAGGCGTCATGGCTGAGAGCCGCGAGTTCCTCGTGCAGGGCAGCCATCAGGCCCTGGGACAGGCCGTTGCGCGCCTCTGGCCGGTTGAGCGTGAGCAGCGCGACCGGACCCATGTCCTGCCGCAGCAAGACTTTGTCATTCACCGCCTTGTGCTGCGTCGCGCTCTTTGACATTTCAAGCCGTTTCTCATCGGGGTCGTTGGAATGCAAAGCCTTTATAGCAGAGAGGGCACGTCTGCCAGGCTCTCTTAAACGTGGTAGTATAATACCACACAGCTAATAGTCAGATTTAGAATGATATTCTGCGTTACCCTTGACCTTTCGCAGATGAGCCGGTAGAAGCGCCGATCCTTCGATCCTGAGAGCCACCATGAAGACCTTTTCCGCCACCCCCAAGGACATCGAGAAGACCTGGATCCTGATCGACGCGGCCGGCCTTGTCGTCGGCAGGCTCGCGTCGCTGATCGCAATGCGGCTCCGTGGCAAGCACAAGCCGACCTTCACGCCCCATATGGATTGCGGCGACAACATCGTCGTGATCAACGCCGGCAAGGTCGTGTTCACCGGCAACAAGCGCGTCGACAAGGTCTATAACTGGCACACCGGCTATCCGGGCGGCATCAAGAGCCGCACCGCTGAGAAGATCCTCGACGGCAAGCATCCCGAGCGGGTGCTGCACAAGGCCGTGGAGCGCATGGTGCCGCGCGGGCCGCTCGGCCGCCAGCAGATGAGGAACTTGCGGGTCTATGCCGGCCCCGAGCATCCCCATGAGGCACAGAGCCCAGTGGTTCTCGACGTTGCTGCCCTCAATACCAAGAACGCAAGGAGCGCCTGAAGCCATGAGCGAGACCATGACCCTTGAGGACCTTGCTCCGCTCGCAGGCGAGACCGCCGCTCCTCCGGCGCGCGTCTATGAGAAGAAGATCGACGCGCAAGGCCGCTCCTACGCCACCGGCAAGCGCAAGGACGCCGTTGCCCGTGTCTGGGTGAAGCGTGGACCGGGCAAGATCACGGTCAACGGCCGGGACCAAACGACCTATTTCGCACGGCCTGTTTTGCGGATGATCCTGAACCAGCCGCTCATCGCCGCCAAGCGCGAGGGCCAGTTCGACGTCGTCTGCACGGTGAGCGGCGGTGGGCTTTCGGGCCAGGCCGGCGCCGTCCGTCATGGCATCTCCAAGGCGCTCACCCGCTTCGAGCCGGAGCTGCGCGGCGTCCTCAAGAAGGGCGGGTTCCTGACCCGCGACGCCCGCACGGTGGAACGCAAGAAGTACGGCAAGGCCAAGGCCCGAAAGAGCTTCCAGTTCTCCAAGCGCTAACAGCGCTTCGTGCACAGGTAGGTCTCCGTCATTCCGGCGAAAGCCGGAATCCAGTCGACAATCAACGATCCATTGCTGGATACCGGCTTTCGCCGGTATGACGAAGGCGGCTTGGTCAATCCTCCTTCGCAAGACACATAAGCGAGCCTCGAACATGGCTAGCAATAAGACGATCAAGGCCGCCGTGCTTGGCGCCAGCGGCTATACCGGCGCCGACATGATCCGGCTGGCCGCGCTGCATCCTGCCATCAAGCTCGTAGCGCTCATCGCCAAGGGCCATGCGGGCCAGAGCCTCGCCCAAGTCTTCCCGCATCTGGCAAGCCTGGACGCGCCGCCTCTGGTCAGCTCCGACCAGGTGGACTGGAGCAAGGTCGACGTCGCCTTTTGCGGGCTGCCGCACGGGACCGCCCATAGCGAGATCGCCAAGCTGCCGAAACGCGTCAAGGTCATCGACATGTCGGCCGACTTTCGCCTGCGCGATCCTGTCACTTACGCCGAATGGTATGGGGGCGAGCACGGCGCGCCGGAGCTGCTCGAGGGCGCGGTCTACGGACTGACGGAGCACTATCGCGACCAGATCAAAGGCGCGCGCCTCGTTGCCTGCCCGGGCTGCTACCCCACGGCGGTGTTGCTTGCGCTTCTGCCGCTCGCCAAGACCAAGCTCATCGCGATCGAAGACATCATCATCGATGCGAAGTCGGGCGTCTCCGGTGCCGGCCGCACGCTCAAGCAGAACATCCTCTTCTCCGAAGCGGGTGAGGGGCTCTCGCCTTACGGCATCGGCAACCACCGCCATGTGCCGGAGATCGAGCAGGAGCTGGGGCTCGCGGCAGGGGCGCCGGTGATCGTCAATTTCACGCCCCATCTTGTCCCCATGAGCCGGGGCGAGCTTTGCACCTGCTATGTGCGGCTTGCCGGCAAGGGGACGGCTGCCAATCTCCGCGCGGCGTTGTCCGAGGCCTATGCTTCGAGCCCGTTCGTGCGCGTCGTCGAGGACGGCGTGATCCCAGCGACCCCGCATGTGCGCGGCTCGAATTTCTGCCATATCGGCGTGTTCGCCGATCGGCTCAAAGGCCGCGCCATCGTGGTGTCGGTCATCGACAATCTGGTGAAGGGCTCTGCCGGGCAGGCCTTGCAGAACTTCAATCTGATGTACGGATTCGACGAGACGACCGGCCTCGCGCAGCTCCCGCTGTTTCCCTGAAGTTCCGGCGACATTGCTCCCAATCGACCGTCATGCCCGGCCGAAGTGCCGGGCATCCGCGCGTTTTGATCCAAAATTGAAGACGTGGATGGCCCGGACAAGCCCGGCCATGACGAGTTTGGTGTTCGTCAGAACGACATGGCTAAGCCGGTTGTTACCAAGAGAAGCGCATGCCGGCCTTGCCGCCGACGCCGTCGATATTGTCGCCGAAGGTCACATCGACCTTGGCGAAGACGCTTGTGTTGGCCGAGGGATTGAAGAAGTTCACGCCGGCCGAGACTTCACCCCACACATCTCGAAGGTTGTCTTCAAGATGGTCCCGAGCAGCAGCGATGTGCGGTCGGCGCGGACGGCGCGCGGGAGACC
>JAENXG010000293.1 GCA_016649675.1 Methyloceanibacter sp. | reverse complement strand
TGAGACCCGTAAGACAGGTCTGGCGGTTGAGACACGCAATGGCCCGAACGCCTTCGTATCAGGCCCTCGATTAGGATCGGCGAGAGTGGTGGAATGCGGGTTCTTGTTGTCGAGGATGATGCCGAGACCGCGGCCTATATAGTTGTCGGCCTAACAGCGGGCGGTCATACGGCCGATCATGTGGCAGACGGACGCGATGGTCTGATCCTCGCCACTACCAACTCCTACGACGTCATCGTGGTCGATCGCATGCTGCCGGGCTTGGAGGGCTTGGTCATGGTAAAGTCTATACGCGGAGCAGGCGTCAAAGCGCCCGTTTTGTTTCTCACTGCCCGCGGCGGAATCGACGACCGAGTTGCAGGGCTTGATGCTGGTGGGGATGACTATCTGGTCAAGCCGTTCGCATTCTCCGAGCTGATCGCACGGCTCGGCGCACTCGCCCGCCGGCCGCCCCTGGCAGAGGTCGAGACGACGTTGCGGGTCGCCGATCTGGAAATGGACCTGATCGGTCGTCGCGTCAGACGCGGCGCTACAGAAATCGACCTCCAGCCGCGCGAATTCCGCCTGCTCGAATATCTCATGCGAAATGCAGGTCGCGTCGTGACACGAACGATGCTGCTGGAGCACGTTTGGGAGTTTCATTTCGATCCGAAAACCAAGATCGTGGAAACCCATATCAGCCGGCTTCGGGCGAAGATCGACCGAGGCGTCGACCGCGCGCTGATTCACACCGTCCGCGGATCCGGCTATGTCATTCGCGCGTCTTCCTAGGATTGTGCGTACCGCGAGCTTCGGCCTCGCCATTCTCTACGCAGCGCTGCTCGCCGCCTCGGTCGTGATTCTCGGCGCTATCGTCTATTGGACAGTGCAAACGTCGCTTGAGCGGCAGATGACATCGCGGATCGACGCGGAAATTGATCTGTTCCAGGAAGAGTTCAAGTCCGAGGGTCTTCAGGCACTCATCCGGGAGGTGCGTGAGCGCACGGCGTACTTTCCGGCCCTCGACTATCTGGTGTTGGACGCAAGGGGAAACCGGTTAGCAGGCAACCTGCCGCGGATGCCGAAGAGCTTAGGCTGGACTGATATTGAAACTGAAGCAGAGGCACAGGCACTGACTCGTGACGTCGAAAGACAATTCCGCGTTCGATCAGTGATGCTGGGCGACGGTGTGCGTCTCGCCGTTGGGGACGATCTTGGGCCCGTTGAACAGATTCAAGAAGCATTCCTTGAGGCGCTGGGCTCGGTATTGCTGGCCTTCCTTCTGCTCAGCCTGACCGGGGGTCTGTTTCTCAGTCGCAGTTTCCTAAGGCAGGTCGACGCAATAACCCAAACCGCGGAGGCCATCATCGATGGCAACTTGGATCGCCGTATTCCTCTGCGGGGCACCGACGACAATTTTGACCGTCTCTCCAGCACGCTCAATCGAATGCTCGACCGCATCAAATTGCTGATGGAAAGCTTGAGCCAAGTGTCGAACGACATAGCTCATGCCCTTAGGACCCCGCTCGGCCGTCTGCGCCAGAAACTCGAAATGGCACGCGCAGACATCGAGCCAAGTCCAAAAAGCGAGGCTGCGATAGATGCTGCGATAGCCGAAGCGGACACGATCCTCGACACGTTTTCAGCACTTCTCAGGATCGCCCAGATCGAAGCAGGCACGCGTCAAGCCGGATTTCGCCAGATCGACCTGAGCACGCTGTTCGAGACCGTCGCTGAGGCTTATTCCGCCGCGGCGGAAGACCAAGGCAAGGAACTGATCGCTGAGATCGAGCCGGCGCTTGCCGGCTGGGGCGACCGGGACCTACTCACTGAGATGCTGGCCAATCTCCTCGACAACGCGATCCGCCACACACCGAAGGGCACCCGTATCGAGGTGAGTCTTGCCCATAGCGGCTCGAAGCTTGTCGCCAGTGTGGCGGACAATGGGCCAGGCATACCCGCCGAAGAGCTGGAATGCGTGTTCCGAAGGTTCTATCGGCTGGAGCGCAGCATAACGACGCCGGGCAACGGTCTTGGTCTGTCGCTCGTCGCTGCCGTGGCGGAGCTGCATGGGATGGAGCTCCGTGCCGAAAACAATGCGCCAGGCCTGCGCATGACGATGACGTTCGAGGGGCAGCGGTCGGGCCGGCCGGACCTATCCGACAGGCCAACTGATTTACGGTCAAGCCTGAAGGGAGGGCTTCGGGGCGTAACTTCCTCTGTTGCCGCAGAGTAGCGGAGCCGTGAAAGAGGGACGGGCACTGCCAATGACAGGCAAGGTAGCGCATGCAGCATTCTGGTGAGCACCGAAATGAGATGACACAAAGCGCCGGGCATTACGCCAGTAAAGTTCCCGAGGTCACACTCGGTTTTTGGATCATCAAGATTCTTGCGACGACCCTAGGCGAAACCGGCGGCGACACCGTCACGATGACGATGGACTTGGGCTATCTGACTGGCACGGCCATTTTTCTTGCCGCATTAGTGGTGCTGGTGGTCATCCAGATCGCCGCGAAGAAATTTCACCCCTTCCTCTACTGGTCCACGATCGTTGCCTCGACGACAGCCGGGACAACCATGGCGGACTTTGCAACCCGCTCTTTGGGTATCGGATACACCGGAGGGTCATTGATCCTGTTCGTCTGCCTAATGGCGGTGCTTGGCCTGTGGTATTGGTCGCTCGGCTCCATATCGGTCGCGACGGTCAACACGCCAAAGGTGGAAGCGTTCTACTGGGGGGCAATCACCTTTTCCCAAACGTTAGGAACCGCTCTCGGTGACTGGATAGCCGATGCGGGCCTCGGCTACGGAGGCGGAGCGCTCGTATTCGGCGCAGGACTGGCGGTGCTTGCTGCGGCCTATTTCTGGACGAATGTGTCGCGAGTCCTGCTGTTCTGGGCCGCGTTTATCCTGACCCGACCGCTTGGCGCCACCGTCGGTGATTTCCTCGACAAGCCCCTAGAACATGGGGGGCTCGCCTTGAGCCGTCCGATTGCCTCGGCAGTCATTGCGGTTCTTATGATCATGCTCGTTCTCGTTCTGCCGCAAAGGGCGGGCACCCATCCCGGAGAGAGTCGGGGGGTGGCATAGATGCATAAGGGCACTGCTTTCCGTTAGGAACCCTCAACGTGAACTGGACGACCGCGGCATCCGCCGTAACAACAGCATTCCTAAGTTCGCTTGTCGAAGCCGTCGAGGCGCTGACAATCGTGCTCGCGGTCGCCTTTGTCCGTGGTTGGCGGCCGGCGGGGATCGGCGCCATCGCCGGGCTTGCTCTTCTTACCCTCATTGTACTTGCGCTTGGGCCACTCCTGGATCGGATCCCGCTGCACCAATTGCAGCTCGTCATCGGCATCCTGTTGCTGCTGTTCGGCATGCGCTGGTTGCGCAAGGCCATTTTGCGCGCCGCCGGCGTCATTCCGCTGCATGATGAGGCAATGGCCTTCGCCAGTGAGACGCAAGAATTGCGCGACCAAGAGCGCCGCCACGAAGCGCGGCTCGAT
>JAENXG010000463.1 GCA_016649675.1 Methyloceanibacter sp. | reverse complement strand
TAAGGGGTTGGTGGGAAGGATGTCCGGCCCCACCGACTCCAGATTGCGGATTGTGTCGTAGGCGACGAGCCCGCGCGGCCTGCCGACCTTGTCCATGATCTCGTTGCAGGCATCGATGCAGAGCCCACATTGGATGCATTCGAGCTGCGCGCCGTTGCGAATGTCGACGCCAGTCGGGCACACCGCCACGCATTGCCGGCAGTCGATGCAATCCCCCCTGTCCTCCCAGGACTGCCCCGCCTTGTGCGGTCCGCGCGGCTCGCCCCGCCAGGCGCGATAGGAGATGAGCAGGGAATCGTGGTCGATCATCCCGCCCTGGATGCGCGGCCAGGGGCACATATAGATGCAGACCTGCTCGCGGGCGATGCCGCCAAGCACATAGGTCGTGGCGGTGAAGACGCCGACGAAGACGTAAGCCAGCATGGGGGCTTCGAAGCTTACAAGCTGACGCGCGAGCGTCGGCGCATCGGCGAAATAGAAGACCCAGGCGCCCCCGGTCGCGACCGCGATCAGGAGCCAGGAGAGATGCGTCGCCCCCTTCCGCCAAAGGGTCTCGAACGCCCAGGGCGTCTTGTCGCGGCGCATACGCGCATTGCGGTCCCCCTGGAAGAAGCGCTCGACCGCGATCATCAGGTCGGTCCACACCGTTTGCGGACAGGTATAGCCGCACCACATGCGGCCTGCGATCGTCGTGACGAGGAAAAGCGCAAGCGCCGCCAGCACGAGCAGCCCGGTGATGTAGTAGAACTCCTGCGGCCAAATCTCGAGGAAGAAGAAAAAGAAGCGCCGCGAGGGGAAGTCGATCAGCACCGCCTGATTGGGAAGATAGGGCCCGCGGTCCCAGCGAATCCACGGCACGAGGTAATAGATCGAGAGCGTCACCGCCATGACGATCCATTTGATCGTGCGGAACTGGCCATGCGCGCGCTTGGGGTAGATCTTGACCCGCGGGGCATAGAGGGAACCGTCGGTGCGGTTGACCGCGGACGCTTCACTTCGCTCGACCCCCGGTGCCGACTCGAAGCTCGTACCGCCGCCATCGCGGCCAAGGGCTGCGCCGGTGGGTACTTTCACGTCCGCTATCAACATCTCAAAGCCTCGGTTACTGGCCGCCGCCCAGCGAATGGACGTAGACGGCAAGCTCTTTGATCGTCTCCGGATCGAGGCGCCCTGCCCAGGCCGGCATCACGCCGCCCCTTCCGCCGCGGATGGTATTGGCGATGGTCGCCTTGTCTCCCGCGTAGAGCCAAAGCTCGTCGGTGAGGTTTGGCGCACCGAGCGCCTGGTTGCCTTTTCCATCAGGCCCGTGGCAGGGCGTGCAATTGTCGGCGAAGACCTTGGCGCCGTGCTCGGCTGAGCCCTTGTCGTCGGCGCGGCCCGAGAGCGACAGCACATATTCCGCGGCGTCGCCGATCTGCGGCTCCGTCAGGATACCGCTTCGGCCGAACGCGGGCATCTGATTATTCCGCGTTTCCGGATCGTTGGCCCGGATGCCATGCAGGATCGTCTGATGGATGTCGGCGAGACTGCCGTTCCCCCACAGCCAGGAATCGTCGCGCAAGTTCGGATAGCCGAAAGCACCCTGCGCGCCGCGGCCGTGACAGGGCGCGCAATTATCGCCGAACGCGGCCTCCCCGCCGGCCAGCGCAAAACGCAGGAGCTCGGGGTCGGCGTTGATCGCCACAAGATCGCTTGCCGCGATTTTCTGCCGGAACTCGGACTTGGCAACCTTGGCCTCGTCGAGCTCTACGGCCACCGTCGCGCGCTGGCTGTAGCCGAGATACCCCTTGGTATAGCTCGCCACGAGCGGCCAGGACGGCATGAGCAGCCAATAGCCGATCGCCCAGACGATGCAGGCGTAGAACGTCCACAGCCACCATTTGGGCAGCGGCTTGTTCAGCTCCCTGATGCCGTCCCATTCATGGCCCGTCGTGTCAGCCTCAGGTGTCGTGTCGCGCTTGCTGGCCATGGCGCTTAACCGTCTTTCTCTTGGTCTGGCTCTGGGTCCTTCTCCAACGGGATCTTGGCGTCTTCCTCGAATTGCTTCTTGTTACCGGGCCAGAAGGCGTAGATCAGCACGCCCACAGAAAGAGCGATGAAGAACAGCAGCACTGCGACTTGTGTGATCGAGGCCACTTGC
>JAENXG010000285.1 GCA_016649675.1 Methyloceanibacter sp. | reverse complement strand
TGCCACGCTCGTTGCCATGGTGAGTGATCGCGACGCGCTCCTTTGCGCCGCCGGCTTGCGCTTCGCCGCCGATGGTTTTTTCTCCGAATGCTATCTCGAGGCGCCGGTGGATGCCGTGCTTACGGGCCTGTGGCACTCTCCGGTGCGCCGCGAGTTGGTGTTTGAGGTCACCTCGCTGGCCAGCCGCGCGCCGCATACCGTGGGATCCTTCCTGCGCAGGATCATCGCCTGTGGCGAAGCGGCGGGCTTCGAATGGGCCTTCTTCACCGCCACCGCCCCGCTCAAGGCATTGCTCGAGCGCATCGGTTTGCCGCTCATGCCGCTGGCCACCGCAGACCGCGCGCGCGTCGCCCATCCCGAGAGCTGGGGGACCTATTACGAGCTGGCGCCAAGTGTGTACGCGGTCCACCGCGACGTCGTCGGCGCGTGCATAGGCAAGAATGCCAGGGCGCCAGCCCATGGTTGAGTTCCTGCATGTGGTGCATGACTGCGTCCCTTTGCCGACTGTTAAACAGGTCGAGATCGGCGTCGAGATCGGATCGGCCGGTCGGCAACGAAACGGAGGTTAAGGCATGAAGTACTTGGCGCTGCTGGCGCTGCTGGCGCTGCTCGGCTGTGCACAGCATCGCGATTTGCCGTCATCGTCTATTGCATCACCCACCGCGACGCAGCGCCAGTAGGACTGGAGCCCTTTTCCTTCTGTGCCACCGCCAGGAGGCCCTTGATGCCAAAACCGGCGTCGACGCCTTCGATGCGGATGCATTCCGCGGCGAAACCAGCATCGATGAGCAGCGCGGTCAGTCGATTATTATCGAAGAGCCGATGCGTGTGGCGCCCGGAAAAAGGCCAACGTCGCATGGCTGACCTATCGGTGGCATAGAGCACCATGCGGCCGCCCGGGCGCAGCACGCGACGGGCTTCACGAACGGCAGCAGAACCGTACATGAAATAAACCACGTTCACCGCCAAGACAGCATCGGCGAGTTCGTCGACAAAAGGCAGTCGAGCGAAATCGCCTCGGACCAGCACGAGACGTCCAGCCTCCACCGCCAGCCGATTGCGGCGCGACGCCTGCGCGAGCATGACTTCGGACCAGTCGAGCCCAATCACCCGCGCGAGATGCGGCAAACGCAGTAGCCCTTGCAAGGCGCGGCCCGGGCCGCACCCCAATTCGAGCAAGCTCTCGCCGTCTCTAAGGCTAAGAGCAGCTACGGCCAGGGTGTTTGGTTTGGCATTGGCGAAAGCCATCACGCCGCCGGTCGTTCGACCCCACAGCCCTGACGGATTGCGCAGTTGCGCGCCGATGCCCTGCCAAACTGCGTTGAGCGACGGTCGCAGCCGCTGCACTAATTGGCTGCCGCTTTAGCCATGAGCTCGCGCATCACTGCGCGACGATTCTTATCCCATAGGGGCCGCTTCGTCTGGGGCGGCAGCGACAAGGCATGTTTCAGAACTTTGTAGGCGGCAGCGTATTCGTGCTGTGTCATCAAGAAATCGGCATAGAAATAATTTGCGTCCATGCCGTTTGGCGCAAGTGACACTGCCTGCGTCAGCAGTTCGCGCGCCTTGTCGTTGTCGCCGAAGCCGATTGGGAATCCGGGCACGCGGGAATAGAGCACGCCGAGACTCGTCGGCGCTCCGGCATCAAGCGCGGCTGGGTCCTTCTCATAGGCCTGCTCGAGAACAGCTCTTGCTGTCTTCGCATAACCTAGGGCGCTCAAGGTACCGGCCATACCCGCCTCTTCGCTGGTAACGATGCCTTCCCAGATCAACGGCTCAACCCGGCCGGGATATTTTTCGGCGAGACTGGCAGCAAACTTTGCAAGCGCGTCAATGTGAGCGAATTGGTTCGGCGAGCCGTCCTCATCGAACTTGATATGCTCCCATTGAAGTTCAATAGCGTGAATGTCAGCATCCATGGCCTTGTTATTCGAGGCGAGCGCGGCGCCACCTGTGACCCAGGCGAAGGCGATTCCGGTGAGCACCCCTAAGAGCTTATTTGGCATCCTTACTCCTCGAGACTTCTAGGGTTTGGGACAGCAGACCACGCGTCTTCCGGTTAGTGGCAGAGACAGGCGCGGGAGAGAGCGCTTAAGCGCATCAATAGCGCTTCAGGCAAACCCGGTTTAACGTCGCCGCCCTGCATCGCCGGAAATCCATCGCATCCGCTTCCCCCTCCGGCCCCAATGGACAGTGACCATGTCTACCTTACGCCTCACTTACGCATCTTCCGCACCGCGGAAGGAGGAATCTGTCCTGGCGCGTGATCTAACAAAACGACGTCAAGCAAGGCCCAAACATGAAATTTGTGGCCGCGTAGGGACGAGAGAAGTTGCTAGGGAGAGTTGGACCTTGAACTCAAGGCTGAAAAAACCGTACGTCAATTAATACGTCGTGCAATTCTCCAGTTCCTAAACGCTCTGGAGCATCAGAACCCTCTCAGAAGTCCTAATCGATGGTCACGTCTGGTCCGACATATGATCCCCGCGTGACGGCCGAGCTAGCTATTTTGAGAAGGGCAGTCCAAGCCGCAACCGACGAGGCTCGTAGAGCCCTAATCTCGGCGCGTCGTGCCGAGAGAGCCCTGGCGCGTCAACGCGCATCGATGGAAAAGGCCCTGTCAGAACAGCGCCGTCGGACTGCCGATGCGAAGCGCTCGGCCATAACATGGCGAAGATCCGCCGCCAGATGGCAAAGGAAATACGAACGGGTTACCTCGGGTAAGGCTTGGCAAATTTACTCTCGAGCAGACGCCATCTTGCTCGGCGGTTTACGCGCGCTGTACTCGATGCTCAGGTCCGGGCCGGAGTTGGATGTCCACCCCGCATCAGGTGACGAGGCTCACCTCACGCTACAGCCGCAACCTGACGGAACTGAGAACCACGACCACGACCACAATCGTCGCGACGGAAGGTTCAAAAAAAGGGCAGGCTCATCAGAGGCGCGCGGCCCAGTTCTGGGGACATTGCGTCACCCCGAGAGCAAGCACAAGCTGCCGCATCTCAGCGGAGAACTCTTGACGACCTCGATTTCTCCGGCCCGGCACCGAACACCGGACCTGAGCTCGCTAGAAGCCATGCGGCCGCGGGGCAGGATCGCAGTCGTCCTCCATCTGTATTATTGTTGGGCGCCGCCGCTTTGGCAACTGGCGGACTCGACCGGGGCTTGCCCGCCGGTGGCGTCGGCTCGCGCTGGGCTTGCCCACCACTGGGCCCAGCAACCGGCCGCCAGCGGCTCCCTGGCGGCGCCTAAAACTCCGCGCTTGGAATACGCTGGAGAAGCCCTTCGCTAGAAAAGCTAATGGCCATCGTCCAAGGCCCCCTCGCCGTGGCCCTTGCCGCCCCATCAGGCCGGAAACGCCGCCCCCGACTACCCCCGATTACCGACGTTTGTAAGGCGTTCCAGGCCATTTACCGCTATGCTTGGGCATTCAGTCTAACTTGCGCGCAAACATAGGGGTCATTAAAGACCGCGCGAGGCCGGGGCCAAGTTAGACAAAAGTTAGACAGGGATGGGAAAAGTGGCGCCCCGTAAGGGAATTGAACCCTT
>JAENXG010000281.1 GCA_016649675.1 Methyloceanibacter sp. | reverse complement strand
GTCCTGGTCTGGAGCGACCATCGGAGACCGATCAATTTGCACAGCGCAATGTGGCGCTGCATCGATGACATCAAGATGGACTGTGCGGCGCCGCCGCCGCCGCCGTTGCAGCGCCTCGTTGAGTGCAATGCGCGTGAGCCACGTCGAAAGGCTCGCATCACCGCGGAAATCGACAAGCCGGGTGAAGGCCCGAACATAAGTCTCCTGCACGACGTCTTCCGCTTCGTGGTCGTCCTGCAGGACACTTCGCGCGATGCGGTACAGGTATCGATCGTGTCGTCGGATCAGGATGCGAAACGCAGCTGGGTCTCCATCACGGGCGAGTCGGAGAAGTTCACCATCGCTAGGCTCGCCCACGTCTAACCCCTATATCTTGCAAGCACCCTGATGCTGGAGTCCGGCGGTGGATACCGATACCGATCTGCTCTGCGCGGAAAATCCGCGTCTCCCCACTTCGCAAGCCGCCCTTGCGCAGTATGGACCGACAGGTCGCGAGGAACGATAGAATTATCGTTCCTCAACATCACACCCTGCGACACCCTTCCCCCCTCTTTGAGTCGGTCTCGGCTGAGACTTTGTCAGGCACGGCCAACTAATGGGCCCGCGGTTTCCCTGTTTTGCCGCGGGAACCTTTTGCACCACGACAGCATCTAATGCACCGACGTCCCTCGGGCAGTTCCCGGGAAGTTAGAAACCGAACGACCCTACCTTGTCGGCATGCGTAGCCGCTCATGTCAGGCGGACGCAGGGAGGAGCCCGCCATGTTAAAGACCCGCCAATGGCGCTTGATGGCTTTTGGTCTCACTGTTGCGGCCGTCTTAGGCACCTGGTACGGCGCTGTCGGACAAAAACGAACTGAGACGGGCGCTGATGCAAAACTCGACCCGTCAGTGAGAGAAAACGCCGATCGGATGCTTGCGGAGGGGATGCGCACGTTCCGGTTCGACACGTTCGGCAGCGAGGAGTTCTGGGGCGGCGCCGTGAAGCTCCAACAGGCAATTGAGGGAGAAAAGCTGGGCGGCATTGGCCCCGGCCTTTCCCCGAAAAAGGCGCTCGAGCTAGGTCTGAAGGTTGATGCCACCGCAGTGCCGACACCCATGGCGGATCTGATCAAGGCGGGAAAGGCGAACCTTGACGATCCAGCCGTGACTGTTGCGCTTCTCAAAGCCAATGCCGTCATTGGGATCACGGGCTTTTTCAATCAGGATGGAAAGAGCCTGAAATCGGTCGGCATACAGTGTGCGCTGTGCCACTCCACTGTGGACGATTCCTTTGCTCCTGGGATAGGCCGTCGGCTGGATGGTTGGCCAAACCGCGACCTCGACATTGGTGCGATCGTCGCGACGGCCCCAGACCTCAGCGCATTCGTCAAAATGCTCGAGGTGGACGAAGCCACTGTCCGCAAGGTTTTCACCAGCTGGGGACCGGGCAAATTCGATGCAGAGCTCAACCTCGATGGCAAGGCGTTCCGTCCGGATGGTAAGCCGGCGGCGACGCTGAACCCGCCGGCCTTTGGCCTTGCCGGCGTGAACAATCATACCTGGACAGGTGCATGGGGCACCGTGACCTACTGGAACGCATATGTCGCTAATCTCGAAATGCACGGTAAGGGCAATTTCTTCGACCCGAGGTTGGATAACGCAGAAAAGTATCCCGTGGCGGCAAGAACTCGGCAGGGTCACAAACAGGACGGGGAGGATCGCATCACCGCGAAGCTCCCGGCTCTGCACTTTTATCAACTGTCATTGCCGGTGCCGACGGCCCCGACGGGTGCATTCGACGTCGCTGCTGCCGGGCGCGGCGAAGTGCTTTTCAATGGTAAGGCACGTTGCGCCACGTGCCACGTTCCGCCGCTATTCACGGAACCAGGCTGGAACTTGCACAAAGCTGACGAGATCGGGATCGACGATTTCCAGGCTAAGCGCGCTCCCGATGACCGCTATGTGACAGCCAAACTGCGAGCTCTTTGGGATACGAAGAAGATCCACAAGGGCGGCTTCTACCACGACGGACGATTTGCGACGCTACCCGACGTGGTCAATCACTACGACGATCACTTCCGAACAAGCCTGAGTGAGCGCGAGAAAACGGATCTGATAGAGTACTTGAAGTCGATCTGAGGGTTCTGGAGTCGGTGACAGGATCACTCCCTCCGGGGAATCCCACTGGGAGCCTGAGTGAGCAACCAATCTCGACAAGCCTCGCTCGCCTAGTATCAATGCTGTTTCTTCCAGCGCCTCGGGCAGAGTCCGCTTGTGGCACATAGCGGACGTGTCGCCTGCCAAGAATGAAGTCCGCTTGCGGCTCCAAGCCGGGCGGGTTTCCGATCAGATCTCGAAATCCTTCCCCAGGTCCTTCCCAATGCGGGGCGCCGGAGCTTTGGCGAAGGTCGGGGCATTGAACCGAATCCGGCCAGTTGCGTTGGACCTGTCAAGGTAACAGGCAGGGCACCAGCTATGAACGATATGAGCCGCGTCAAAGAGCATATGGAAGTCATCGGCGCGGACGGTGTGCATCTCGGCACCGTCGATCGGGTCGAAAACAACCGCATCAAGCTGACCAAGGCTGACAGCGGCGAGGGGAAGCACAAAGGCCACCACCATTACATCGACGGCAGTCTCGTGGCCGATGTGGAAGGCAACAAGGTCCGTCTGTCGGCGAACGGCGACGTCGCGGTGACGATGGAGCAGGAGGCCTGAGTTACTCCCGCCTTCCCGCCTTCCTGATCGCCTGTTTGACTGGCGAATAATTGCCGGGAGAAGGAGAGTGTCATGCGATGGCCAGGGCGCCGTAAGTCCGATTACAAATTGCCGCCGCCTAGAACCTTGGGCGAGCGGCACGCATTAGAGCTTCCGGTGAGCCGATCAGCCATTTTGAAGCCGACCATTGTGGCTATAGCGGAGCGCTTCGCGCCCGAGCCGCAAAGCGAGGTAAATGACAAGGCAGGCTTGCCAATGCCGGAAACTATGGCCGCTCCTTGCCAGAGGCCGGAACTGCACTTCTCGGACCAAGTAGCGCTCTCGGCGTAGGTCTGAAGCTAGGCGCTAAACAGACATTGAGTCGTTCACCAGTTCCCCGTCTCGTTTATGAATACACGCCCTACCAAGCAACGGCTGATCAGTCTTGGAGCAATGATGTCATGAGGAGGCGGACGCGAGCCATTCCATTCGCTCGCATGCGGCGTGATTCAGCCATCCGAAATCTCACGGCCCTGCCGGCAACCGAATGGCCAAAGCACCTTCGGCTTGCACGGGAGATCTTGATCGACGAACTCGCTTTGGATGATGACACGACCAGGGCTTTGCTTTTCGCTTCTTTTTCAGCTGCCCATGCGTGCGCTCGAGCAATCAATCAGCGGTCCCCTGACACTGTCGATTCCGTTGGACGCTTGAAAATGCGCAGCATGTTTGCGCGTGCTGGCAGATGCGCCCTTCGTTCGCCGGCGGCCCTGCGTCGCGTTCTCGACAGCAATGTTCGTTCGAGTGTTCGTCACACGATTGCCGACGCGGAGAGCATGGAGGCGGTATTTGACGGTCTCGTCGCTGCATTTGCTTCGTTCCCAAAAGAGGCGACGTCTTTGACGGTGCTGCGCGCCCTGACCCCGC
>JAENXG010000403.1 GCA_016649675.1 Methyloceanibacter sp. | reverse complement strand
CTATGTGCGGATCCGCTACGAGGACCTTGCGCAGGCCCCGCTCGAGGCGATCACCCAGGTCCTCGCCAAGGTCTCGCTTGATCCGCCTTCGACGCTCGAGCGCAACGATCTGGCGGACAACCGCCATCAGCTCTACGGCAACGCCATGCGCTTCAAGCCGTTGGGTCTGTCGGACCTGAAGGAGGATGTCGCCTGGAAGACCGACATGCCGGAAGGCTACCGCCGGCTGGTGGGCGGCCTCGCTTGGCCACTTTGTCTCAGATATGGATATTCCTCGCCGCGACAGCGCGCTGCCGCAGCGGCGAAAGCGGAAGCCTCACGCGAGCCCCAATAAGGGGCTCATCGAACGATCGTCGCGAGGCCCGTCCCCTCGAGCATATGCCCGAGAAAGAGGCTCGCCACGATCAGCGTGCCGATCAGCAAGAGTTCAGCTTTGAGGGTCATGCCGGAAGCCTCGGATCATTGCGAATTCTTGGTTCCGTTCCGTTAAGAACCTCTTAACTTCGCTGAGGTTCCCGCGCCTCTCGGCCCAGTGTTCCCGGATCCCCACTCAAGCCGAGCCAAAAGCGAACGGTTGCGACCAGTTCCGCTAGATGCGCGCGTGGCTGACGCTCGGCGGCAGAATGCCCTTGAGGTCATAGATGAGCCCGCCCGGCGCGAGCAGCGCTTTGACGCCCGCTTCGCCCAGCGCGGCGATCGGCGCGTGCTTCACGGCCAGGATGACGGCGTCGAAGGGACCCTTGGGCAGCTCGTTGGTGAGGGTGAGCCCATATTCGTGCTGTGCCAGCGCAACGTCGGCCATGGGGTCGTAGATTACCACCTCCGCCACGAAATTGCGCAGCGTGCGCACGAGATCGACCACCTTGGTGTTGCGCGTGTCGGGCACGTTCTCCTTGAAGGTGAAGCCCATCACCAGGATGCGCGCGCCATCGATGCTCTGCTTGCGCTTGAGCATGGTTTTGATCACGTCGTTGGCGACGAACGCCGCCATGCCGTCGTTGATGCGGCGGCCGGCGAGGATCATCTGCGGGTGGAAGCCGATCGATTCAGCCTTGTAGGTCAGATAATAGGGGTCGACGCCGATGCAGTGGCCGCCGACGAGACCGGGGCGGAAGGGCTGGAAGTTCCATTTTGTGCCTGCCGCCTCGAGCACCTCGCGCGTCTCCAGCCCCATCTCCTTGAACAGCATGGCGAGCTCGTTGATGAGCGCGATGTTGACGTCGCGCTGAATGTTCTCGATGACCTTGGCGGCTTCCGCCACGCGGATCGAGCTGGCGCGGTGCGTCCCTGCGGTGATGACTTTGGCGTAGACCGCGTCGACCAGATCGGCGGCCTCCGGCGTCGACCCGGAGGTGACCTTGACGATATCGGGGAGGCGATGCGTCTTGTCGCCGGGGTTGATGCGCTCGGGCGAATAGCCGGCGAAAAAATCCCGGTTGAAGGTGAGGCCCGAAGCCTTCTCGAGCTCCGGCACGCAGACCTCCTCGGTGGCACCCGGATAGACGGTCGATTCATAAACGACGACATTGCCGGGGGTGAGCGCCGCTCCCACGATGCGGCTCGCGCCGATGAGCGCGCTCAAGTCCGGGCGTTTGGCCTGATCGACCGGCGTCGGGACGGTGACGATGAAGAAGTTCGCTTGCTTGAGGCTCTGCGGCTCGGCCGAGTAGGCGAGGTGTGCGGCACTTGCAAACTCCGCCTCGGTCACCTCGCGCGTGCGATCGATGCCACGGCCGAGCTCGGCGACGCGCTCGGCATCGATATCGAAGCCAAGCACGGGGAAATGGCGCGACAGGTAAACGGCGAGCGGCAGGCCGACATAGCCAAGGCCGATAATGCCAATGCGGATGTCGGTGAGGGCAGGCAGATTCATCGCTCATCCCCGCTTGACAGCAAAGACGGACAGCGGCGGTGTTCTCGCAAGTTGCGCCTGAGCTTGGCCGCGAGACTTGCGGCGTGGAAGGTTGCTTAAAGTCGCGCGTTGTTAGCCTTTGCCAGTGGCGAAGTCCAGGAGCCACGCCGGCGGCAGATTTTCGACACGATTGAGTGCCAGGGACGAGCCTAGGCCTTGCCATGAACGGGACCTGAATGCCGCCGACAGCGGGGGTTCAAGCCGACAGGTCTAACGGTGCGGGCTGGCACGTGTCGTCAAGTGGATCGCCCTCCGGATGGTGCGAAGCGCATCCGAGCAGCTGGCGAGAAGAGGGACATAGGAAAGCGACCGTTATGATTCTTGCGCAAAGCAGCCGTCGTCATAGCGCCATCGTTGTCGCCGTCGCTATCACTGCATGGGTGGTCGCGATATTGCCGCCGGGACCGGCTCAGGCCGCGGCGCCGAACGGCTACCCCGTCACCAATGTCAATCTCCGTGCGGGGCCCGACACCGACTATCCGGTGATCGTCACCGTGCCGGGCCGCGCGCCGATCGCCATCCTCGGGTGCCTCGCCGACTACGGCTGGTGCGATGTCGTCTTCCAGAACGCCCG
>JAENXG010000108.1 GCA_016649675.1 Methyloceanibacter sp. | reverse complement strand
GGCGCGGGTCGAGAAGATCTCGCTCAACCAGAACGGCCAGCCCACCGGCACCGAGCCCCTCGACGTCCAAGATTAGACCCTCAGTCCCGCAGCATCGTTACTTTGAGCTTGAGCCCCTCTTTGGGACGGAGCGTGATGCGGGCAAACGGCGTGGGCTGCTCGCCGTCCGGCAGCGCGAAGCGGGCGTGCGCAAGCAGCGTGGCGAGGATCGCCTTCCCCTCCAGCATGGCGAAGGTGCCGCCGATGCAGGTTCGCGGGCCAGCCCCGAACGGCATATAGGCGCAGCGATGGCGTGCCGCCCTTTCCTCAGCGGTGAAGCGCGCAGGCTCGAAGGCGAGGGGATCCTGCCATAGGAGCTTGTGCCGGTGGACGACATAGATCGGGATGATGATGGTCGCGCCTTTGCCAAGCGCGGCGCCGCCGAGCGTGACGGGGGCCAGCGTCCTCCGCATCAACACCGGCACCGGCGGATAGAGGCGCATGGCCTCCTGGAACACGGCGTCGAGCAGAGAGAGCCTCCCGATCTCCTCGCGGCCGATTGCGCCTTCGCCGATCACGCTCAGCACCTCTTCGCGCACGCGCGCCTGCCACTCCGGGAAGAGCGCGAGCAGATAGAGCGACCAGGTCAGGGCTTGAGATGTCGTTTCGTGTCCCGCGATCAGGAAGGTGACGACATTGTCCACGATCAGCCTGTCGGACATGGCGCCTCCCGTGGCGGGGTCACGTGCCGTGACGAGCCGTTGCAGGAGCTCATCGCCTTGGGCTTCACTCGCCCGCGCTTTCGCCAGCACGCGTTCAGCAACCTCTCGCAGCTGCCGGCCGGTGCGAACCATGGTGCGGGCTCCGGGATGGGGGACCCATGGCGGCAAGCGGAGAGCGGTCAGCACGACCTTCCAGATCGAGTAAGCGAGGAACGTCGCTCCCGCCTCCTCGATGAGCCTCCGGTCCTCTTCGCCGAGGCCCGCCCCGAGCACCATATCCTGCAGCACCTGCAAGGTGGCGCGGGTCATGTCCTTGTCGATCGTCTGACTTGCGCTAGGGCCCGCCTCGCTCCAGCGCTTGAGCATTGGCGCGCAAGCTGCGGCGAAGGCCGGCACATAAGCGAGCACGTCCTCGGTCCTGAACAAAGGTGCGGCGAGCCGGCGCTGCCAGCGCCAGGCCTCGCCTTCGGCATTGAGCAGCCCGCCGCCGATCGCCTCGCCGAACACATCGTCGTTGACCGGCTGCTTGGAGTAGCTGTCGGCGTCGTCGAGCAGGACCGTCTGAATGAGCGCCGGATCCATGACGAAGGCGGTCTCGAGCCCCAGCCACCGGTAGACGACGATCGGCTCGTGGTAGAAATCCTCGCCCCAGCTCGCCACGGGGTTGCTAACCATGCGGAGCATCAGCATGGGGAAGGAAAGACGGCCCTTGGAGGGGACGGGTCTCTCCACTATGGTCGCTTCTGCCGCCACGATCCTGATATGCCCTCGGCTTCGCTTATAGGGGGTGTTGCAACGTCTGCTGCTGGTCGATAAAGGTGCCTTTCGCGTTGATCCGTCGCGCCCTTTTTCTCAACTCCGCCAGGTGAGCATGAGCGCCGAAAATCCTACGCCGCTTCTCGATCTTATCCAGACGCCGGAGGATTTGCGCTCGCTTCAGGACCATGAGTTGAAGCAGCTCGCGGAGGAGTTGCGGCAGGAGCTGATTGCCGCGGTCTCGGTGACCGGCGGCCATCTCGGGGCGGGCTTGGGTGTGGTGGAGCTCACCATCGCGCTGCATCACGTGTTCGAGACCCCCGACGACAGGCTGATCTGGGACGTCGGCCATCAATCCTATCCCCACAAGATCCTGACCGGCCGGCGCGACCGCATCCGCACGCTGCGTCAGGCCGGCGGCCTGTCGGGCTTCTGCAAGCGCGCCGAGAGCGAATACGACACCTTCGGCGCAGGGCATTCCTCGACCTCGATCTCCGCCGGCCTCGGTATGGCGGTCGCCCGCGACCTTGGCGGCAAGGCGCACAACGTCGTTGCCGTGATCGGCGACGGCGCCATGAGCGCAGGCATGGCCTATGAGGCCATGAACAATGCCGGCGCCATGGATTCCCGGCTGATCGTGATCCTCAACGACAACGACATGTCGATCGCGCCCCCGGTGGGCGCCATGAGCGCCTATCTCGCCAAGCTGATCTCGGGCGGCGCCTACCGGCGCTTGCGCCGCTTGGCCAAGCAGCTCGCCCATAGACTGCTCCCCAAGCGCTGGGAGAAGCGCGCTGCGCGGGCCGAGGAATTCACCCGCGGCTTCTGGACCGGCGGCACGCTGTTCGAGGAGCTCGGCTTCTATTATGTCGGCCCGATCGACGGTCACAATTTCGATCATTTGCTTCCCGTGCTGCGCAATGTGCGCGCGATGCAGAACGGGCCGATCCTGGTCCATGTCGTCACCCAGAAGGGGAAGGGCTACGGCCCGGCCGAGATTTCTGCCGACAAGTTTCACGGCGTCGGCAAGTTCAATGTCGTCACCGGGGCGCAAGAGGTCTCTGCCGCAGGCGCACCCCCAAGCTTCACCAAGGTCTTTGCCAACGCGCTGATCGAAGAGGCCCGGGCCGACGAGAAAATCGTCGCCATCACCGCAGCGATGCCGTCGGGCACCGGGCTCGACCGTTTCGCCGAGGCCTTCCCGAACCGCTCATTCGATGTCGGCATCGCCGAGCAGCACGCTGTGACCTTCGCCGCCGGGCTTGCGGCCGAAGGCTTCAAACCGTTCGCCGCCATCTACTCGACCTTCCTCCAGCGCGCTTACGACCAGGTGGTGCACGACGTCGCCGTGCAGGGCCTGCCGGTCAGGTTCGCCATCGACCGGGCAGGGCTGGTCGGCGCCGATGGCCCGACCCATGCCGGCTCCTTCGACGTGGCCTTCCTCTCTTGCCTGCCCGGCATGGTGGTGATGGCGGCGGCCGACGAAGTCGAGCTCATGCATATGGTGGCGACCGCTGCTTCAATAGACGACGGCCCTTCGGCGTTTCGCTATCCGCGCGGGGAGGGGACAGGGCTTGTCCTCCCGAAGCGCGGCACGCCTCTTCCGATCGGCAAGGGGCGCGTGCTGCGGGAGGGTTCTGCCGTGGCGTTGCTGTCCTTTGGCGCGAGGCTTTCTGAGTGCTTGGAAGCAAGCGACCAGCTCGCCGGCTTCGGCTTGCCCACGACCGTTGCCAACGCGCGATTCGCCAAGCCCCTTGATATGGATCTTCTGCGCCAGCTCGCGCGCAACCATGAGGTTCTCATCACCATCGAGGAAGGGTCGTCAGGCGGGTTTGGCGCCCAGGTCCTGCACGCACTTGCGCGCGAAGGCCTTCTCGACCGCGGCCTGAAGGTGCGGACGCTTAATCTACCCGACCGCTTCATCGAGCAGAACAAGCCCGCTGCGATGTACGCCGAAGCTGGACTCGATGCCGCGAGCATCGTCGCCACGGTCTTCACCGCCATCGGCAAGGATGGCGATGGCGCAGGCGTGGTGCGCCTCGCTTAGGTGAAGCGCTAGTCCAGCTGGCAGTCTTGGCTGAATTTGGCGACCGCCTGCTCGCGGCCTTGATCCGAGAGCGTGGCGCTCGTCTTGCCCATGGTGATGGTCAAGGTTCCGGCGGCGCGCAACACTTCGAGGATCGGCTTCACCGCGATGTCGCTCGCTTCGCCGAAGGTCACGCCGCTCGCGTCGTCGCGCGCGGCCTCGCCTTCGATCAAGGCCTTGGTAGCGCCAGCGGAAAGATCGATGGTCAAGGGCGCGCCGGGCTTGGCGTCCGGAATCTCCTTATGCACGTCGAGCACGGCAATGCCCATGGCATTGAAGCAGGAGAGGAGAAAGAGGGGGGTCTCGGCCGGATCGACCGGCCCATAGGCGAGCGACACCAGGCCTTCGCTCGACTTCTCCAGCCACACGGAGAGGTCCTCCGCCAGCGCCCCGCGCGGGAGCGCGGTCAGGAGCGCAGCGACGAAGAGGAAGCCTGAGGGCCGGATCGTCATGGGTCTGAATGCCTTCTTGAGGTTTCGGCGCCTGGAAGAATGACTGAAGCCGGAACGGAAGAGTGGCCGCCCGGCCTGTTTAGTCGAGGGCGCAGGCCTTGGCAAACTTGGCAAGCGCGTCGGCGCGGCCCTTCTCGGGCAGGGTCGTGACGAGCTTCCCCGTCTGTCAGCTAAGGCTTCATCGAGGAGCCATTGCCATTGCTATGCGGTCTCGTTCTTACGGCCGCAGCCCGGCCAGCCCCAAACATACCGGTGAAGCGCGGGTCGAACTCGAAATAGTTGCAGGTGATCTCGTCCCCTGCCGCGATGTCGACCAGCGCATAGCCCTTGTCGAAGATGCGGAAGTCCGTGTTCGGGGAGAGGCTGTGGTTCATGAACTTGCCGTTGTCGCTGTCCAGGACCATGACCCCCGGCATCTCCATGTGGGGATAGGCATAGTGCGCGAGGTATTCGCGCATATGCGGGGGAAACTCCTCATACTCCTGCTCGTTGATGAAGATGTCGAATTTCGGATTGAGGCTCCACATCAGGCGCCCGCGCGCCACCGCTTCGCCTGCGAAAACGCCAAGCCCCTGAATGGCGCTCTGCGCCACATAGGTGCCGATCAGCAGCATCACTGAGCTCCTTGGATTTGCTTGAGTGTGAGGTGTGCGTTGAGATGCACGGGCGCCCGCGGCGCCTCGGTACTCTCGCCGGCGGAAATCATCATGCACCGCCGCCCGGGGCTTGGCTCGCCGCCACGGCGACCAGACCGCGCTTGCGCCTGAAGCGCCGCCGCTTGAGAGCCTCGATGCGGCGTTGCAGGTAGGGCGAGAAATGTCCGGCGTAGCGCTCCCACAAGGTCGGATTGCGCCAGTCCTCGCCCGACGCCCGGCCGCGGCAGGCGGGCGCCCCGCACGCGCAGTCGAACTCGTCATAGGCCGTGCCGTCGCACATGGCATAGTCGATGGTCACCTCGTCGCCGGGCTGGATGCGCTGCATGGCGACGATGGTGATCTGACCGTCAAGGCCGGCATTCGGCTCGCAACTGTGATTGATGAAGTCCGGCGGCTCGTGCGCGCTGAGCGAGGCAAGATAGAGTCCCTCCTCGACCTGCACCGTATGGCGCCTGATCTCAGAGGGCAGCTCGTCCAGCTCCTCGGCGGTGACGATCCGTCCGCTCCAGATGGCAATAAGCTCGCCCGGCTCGATCACGTCCCGAGCGAATACGGCTCTGCCGCCGGTCACGTCACGATTTTGGACTTCACATTTGTCGGTGAGGTAAGCCGTAGATTCCGGGCTCACGAGACCTCCGCGTATCGCGCCGAGCGGTGCGCTCCGCAGTATATTGATGGGCGGTGCCCGGCCGCTCCCGGCTCGAAAACCGCGCGCGAGAATCCCCGACGCGCGAACAAGTCTATGAGAAGCTGTTGTGCCCATCTACAAAAAAACGCGCCTCGATCGATTATTGGTGGAAACTGGTTTGGCACCCTCTCGCGCCCAAGCCGCCGACCTCGTGCGGCGAGGGTGCGTGAGCGTGGCGGGCGTGCCGGCGCTGAAGCCGGGCGCGCTGGTCCCTGCCGGCGCCGCTCTTGCGGTCGAGCCTGGCGCCTCGCCTTACGTCTCCCGCGGCGGGCTCAAGCTTGCCGCCGCCCTCGATGCTTTCGGCCTCGACCCCGAGGGGAGGGTGGCTCTCGACATCGGCGCCTCGACCGGAGGGTTCACCGATGTGCTGCTCGCCCGCGGGGCGGCCAAGGTCTATGCCGTCGATGTCGGCCGTGGGCAGCTCCATGACAAGCTCCGCGCTGACCCCCGCGTGGTGGGGCTCGAGGCGACCGACGCGCGGACGCTCGATGCCTCGATCGTCACAGAGGAGGTTTCGGCCATCGTCGCCGATGTGAGCTTCATCAGCCTGACATTGGTGCTTCCCGCCGCGCTTCGCCTTGCTGCCGAAGGCTCCTGGCTCGTGGCTCTGGTCAAGCCGCAATTCGAGGCGGGCCGCTCCGCGGTCGGCAAAGGCGGCATCGTGCGCGAGCGTACAGAGCAGGAGAAGGCGGTTGCCAAAGTGCGGGCGTTCATCGCGGGCGAGGGGAGCTGGACGGTCGTGGGGGAGATGGCCTCGCCGATTAAGGGCGGCAGCGGCAATGAGGAATTCCTGATCGGCGCCCGCCATGGAGCTTGAGGTCGAGATCATCCGCCTTGGCGCGCAAGGTGATGGCGTGGCGGAAGGCCCCGAGCGGCCGATCTTTGTGCCGTTCACGCTGCCCGGCGAGCGGGTCAGGGTCGAGCTCGACGAGGGGGGAAGCGGCCATGCCGGTCTGCTCGAGGTGCTTGAGCCAAGCCCCGACCGCGTCGCGCCGATTTGCCCGCATTTCGGCTCTTGTGGCGGCTGCGCGCTCCAGCACATGGAGAGCCACGTCTATCTTCGCTGGAAGCGTGCGCAGGTGGTGGCGGCCTTGAGGTCGCGCGGGCTCGATGCCGAAATCGAGGAGGTGAGGCCCGTGCCGCTGGGAAGCCGACGCCGGGCGAGCCTGGCGCTTGGCCGCTTCGCGGGCAGGCTCGCTCTCGGCTATCGCCGCGCCCGCTCGCACGACCTCATCGACGTTGCTACCTGTCCCGTACTCTCGCCGCCCATCGTGGCGAGCCTGCCAAAGCTGAAAGGAGCGCTCGCGCCGCTCTTGGGCGGCAACGGCGAGGCGAAGATTACGGTGACGGAAACTGGCGCCGGGCTCGACATCGTCGCCGAGGGCCTCCGTCCCACGGCTGCCACCTTGGGTGCTTTTGCGGGGCAGGCGGCCGCGCTCGGTGTCGCGCGCTTGACCGTAGATGGCGAGAGCATCGCTGTAGGCGCCACGCCCACCGTCACCCTCGGGGATGTCGCGGTGAGATTACCTCCTGGCGCCTTTCTCCAGGCCTCGCGCGAGGCAGAGGGCGTGTTGGTCGGCCTCGTGCGCGAAAGTGTGGGGGGCGCCAAGCGCATCGCCGATATGTTCGCGGGGCTCGGCACCTTCACTCTTGCGCTTGCCGGAAAGGCTGCGGTCGACGCCTTCGAGGCCGACGAGGCGGCGCTCGCGGCGCTTGCCGAGGCGGCGCGGAGGACGCCGAAGCTCAAGCCGGTGCGCACCTTCATCCGCGACTTGTTTCGCTCCCCGCTCGGCGCGAAGGAGCTTCAAGGCTACGATGCGGTGGTGTTCGATCCGCCGCGCGCCGGCGCCTCAGCCCAAGCCGCGGAGCTTGCCAAGTCCCGGGTGCCGAAATTGGTCGCGGTCTCTTGCAATCCGGGGACCTTAGCGCGCGATCTGCGCCTCCTTGTCGATGGCGGCTACCGCATCGCCCGCATCGTGCCGGTCGATCAGTTCCTCTTCTCGCCCCATATCGAGGTCGTCGCTCATCTGACGCGCTAGACATTCTCTCCTCGTCATTGCCGGGCTTGACCCGGCAATCCATTCCACTGGCGCATCAAATCGGTGAGCCGTAACGGCATGGATGCCCGGATTAAGTCCGGGCATGACGACTTAGAATACGTCCTAGCCCTTACCCGTCTGCCCGCGGTGCCGGAGATAGTGGTCGGCGAGCACGATGGCGACCATGGCCTCGCCGATGGGAACGGCCCGGATGCCCACGCAGGGGTCATGGCGGCCCTTGGTCGAGACCTCGGTGTCCTTGCCGTCCTTGTCCACGGTCTGCCGTGGCGTCATGATCGAGGAGGTGGGCTTGACGGCGAAGCGCGCGACCACCGGCTGCCCGGTCGAGATGCCACCGAGAATGCCGCCGGCATTGTTGGACTTGAACTCTGGCCATCCCGCCGGCCGATTGCGCATCTCGTCGGCGTTCTCCTCACCCGACAGCGCGGCGGCGGCAAAGCCTGCGCCGATCTCCACGCCCTTCACCGCGTTGATGCTCATCAGCCCGCTCGTGATATCCTGGTCGAGCTTGCCGTAGACCGGCGCACCAAGCCCGGCCGGCACCCCGTCAGCCACGATTTCGATGATGGCGCCGGTCGACGAGCCGCGCTTGCGCACCTCGTCGAGAAAGTTGGCCCAGACCTCGACCGCCTT
>JAENXG010000526.1 GCA_016649675.1 Methyloceanibacter sp. | reverse complement strand
GTCCATGTTGGACGTGCGTATTCCCATCCAAACCAGAGGGGGATACCCACCACGAGTGCAGCGATGGCCAGAACGGGAGCCCCCCTGCGCCATAGGATAAAAGCGAGCACGAGAATCGCGAGCAGGACGATGTAACCGATAGACAGCCAAGCCTGGAGCATGGCTCAAACCTCACCGCAAATGAGACTCGAAACGGTCGAGCCGCCGCACCTTTCAGTATCTCCAGGCGGCCATGCGCAAATTCCAAGCCGCCCGCCCTTCTTACACACACGGGCAAGTTCGCGCGCGGCATCCTCAGGCCGTGCTACGAACATCACGCCAAAAGTCGAGGTCACAGCCGGGCAAGGCTGAAGCGAGGCGGAACTAGGCGACATCACACGTAGCTAGCGTCGCCGTCGCTCACGGCGTTCCTTCGTCGGTTTCTGGCTCCTCGCCTACTTCCGCCTCTTGCCCCTCGACCGGCTCGTTGTCGCGCGGGCTCGCGCCGCGCTCGCCCTCAGCTTCAACAGCGGCTTCTGGCGGCGGGGGTTGTCTCGCCTCTTCGAGTTCGGCGATCACTTCGGTTAATGCCACGCGAATTTCGGAGAGGATGGAAGACATGCCGTCGTTGAATGCTCCGGTAGCCGTGGCGGCCACGTCTATCTGGTTATTCAGCGCGTCAAGCTTGGCGATGATTTTCGCTATATCGAATTGCGCCATGCAGACACCGGACCCTCTCACATTCGGACTTGCAGGCACGAGGTGCAACGCCAACCGTTACTGACTATTGGCCCTGCATCTTGCCTGACTGAACGGATGGGGCTTCGCCGACGCCGCCGGGATGGCTGCCTACATCCTTACCCATCTTGGCTGATTCCGCATGCTCAGGCTTGATCAACCCTTTCTTGCAAGCCTCCTTGAACTCGGTTTGTGAAATCTTGCCGTCTTGGTCTGTGTCGACCTGCTTAAAGTCAGAAATGTAGCCAGCCGCTTTCTCTGGCGTGAGCACGTCACCACCGCTCACGGCATCCATCCATACGCCATTGCACTCGGTGTCAGTGAGCACGGTGGGATGCCCCGAGGTCGGGGGATTGTCAGCGGCATAGGCTAGTCCTGAACTGAGTATGAGTCCTAGTGTTGTTATAGTGATGGCTTTCATGGTCATTCTCCGTTGACGCGGTGCCCCTTTAACTCACCGATTTGGCGGATGGTTGCATTGCGCCATATCAAACCTCCGAGGCCCGAGCCGCGCTGCGAGCAGAGAGAGATGCCCGCGCAGATGTCGTCGTCGTGGTCATGCCTTGTTGAATGGGTTGACGCCGCGCCGTGGATTATGCGGATTGCGGCCCATGCGGTAAGCCCACAAGGGGCAGTCAATGATGGCGCAGCGTCTGACTTCGGCGGCGTTTTCGGCGCAAGTCAGGCAATGCTGGCGCAAGTCGGTAAGGCGGCGGATGTCGGGATCTGTAGGTTGGTCGCCAAGGGCCGCTATGACGCGCCTAGCCTCCCGTGGGCCGTGACCTGATGCCGTCAACACCTCGCAGGGATGGGCATGGGGTCGCGGCCAACGCGCCTGGGATGACCCGTGCTGTCGGTGCGGTTGGGGTGTGGATCAGTCAGGACATCGAGCTATTGCCAGTTCCCAGGCTGGTACCCGTCAGCCGTCATCTTTCCCGTCAGGATCGGCTCTGCGTTAAAGGACCACGATAACCCCGCGCCTCGAACGTAGATCGCATAGCCTCGATAGACAGCTCTAAAGGCGCGCATGT
>JAENXG010000549.1 GCA_016649675.1 Methyloceanibacter sp. | reverse complement strand
GGCAGTACTGGACGATGGGCGCGCCGATCAGGAAAACCATTATCATCAACCGCGCGTGGCTGGATTGGAAGGGACGTCTGGACAGCGGTGAACCACCGCAATCGGTCGTGCAGAATGAACGTCCCAAAGAGCAAGTGGGCCGTAGCCAGGGGTAAGGTCGGCCGGCGCATGCTTGCGTCAACTGAATTTCGTCTTCGCATCCGATCCCCCGAATGTCCGCTCGTGGCACAAAGCGGACCAACTCGGCTGCGGCTGTGGGTCAGCTTCTGACCCAAAGCGGACATCAGACCATTGCAGTCTCCGAGCGCCGCGCTTGTGCGGCGCTCGGCCAGCATCGCTCGACGCAGCGTAAGGTGCCGCGGGGCCCTGAAGACGAGGAGCGGCTGACCGCCGACATCATTGAACTCGCCCGTCTCTATGGCCGCTATGGCTACCGCAAGATCGCGGCGCTGCTGCGGGATGCGGGCTGGCTGGTCAATAACAAGCGGGTTGAGCGCCTCTGGCGGCGCGAGGGGCTGAAGGTTCCCCAGAAGCAACCCAAACGCGGTCGTCTGTGGCTGCATGACGGATCTTGCATCCGGCTGCGGCCGGAATATCGCAATCACGTCTGGTCCTACGACTTTGTCGAGGATCGGACCCATGACGGGAGGAAGTACCGGATGCTGAACGTCGTCGACGAGTTCACCCATGAATGCCTGATGATCCACATCAATCGGAAGCTGAAGGCCGTCGATGTGATCGACGTCCTGTCGGACCTCTTCATCCTGCGGGGCGTGCCTGGGCATATCCGTTCAGACAATGGCCCGGAGTTCGTGGCCAAGGCAGTCCAAGAATGGATTGCTGCGGTGGGTGCCAGAACCGCCTACATCGCGCCGGGCAGTCCTTGGGAGAACGGCTATATCGAAAGCTTCAACGCCAGGCTTCGCGACGAGCTGCTCGACGGCGAGATCTTCTACACGCTGAAGGAGGCACGGATTGTGATCGAGAGCTGGCGGCGCCACTACAACGCCGTGCGACCGCATGCTTCTCTGGGCTACAAGCCGCCGGCACCGGAGGTGTTCGTGCCTGCCCTTGCAGCGTGGCCGTCTGCGCGCACTCAAACCGCTCCGACGGCCACGCTTCCGCTGGCGCCGAGACCGTCCCTAAACTAACATTGCAACTGGACCACTCGATGGGGGCCGATCATTCGCCACACGTCCGCTGTTGGCACAAAGCAGACCAACTAATTGGGGGCTCTGACGTCCGTAACTGATCCCTAAACGGACGTCGGCGTGCTTACCAGGCGTATTCGCGGCCATTATAATTGAAGAACTTACCGGACTGCGCTGGCACCAGAGTCTCGATCAGCCGTTTCAGCGCAGTTACGCTCGCGACCGGGGTTAAGGTGGCGTTCGCGCCACCCATATCAGTCTGCACCCAGCCGGGATTGACGACCACGCAAGTGATGCCGCGTGAAGCGAGATCGATCGCCAGGCTGCGCATGACCATGTTCACCGCCGCTTTCGAGCTGCGATAGAGGATCGAGCCCCCAGAGGTATTGTCGGCAATCGATCCCATTCCGCTCGTCAGTGTGACAATGAGCTTGCGATCGCTGCGTGCCACCTGCTCGACAAACGCCTCCGACACCCGCATAGGTC
>JAENXG010000147.1 GCA_016649675.1 Methyloceanibacter sp. | reverse complement strand
GGCGACGCTGGTCTCGACCGGCACCACCTTCCACCTTGAGGACAACCTTCAAGATGCGTGGGGCGAGGTCTCTGCCGGGGTGAACTTCTTCAACCCCTCCGCCAACACGAGCGTCTTCGCCAAGGTCGACGTGACCTTCGGCGACAATATCGACGGCGTCGGCGGCAAAGCCGGCATGCGCGTCACCTGGTAAGCGGAATTCCGCTCTAACGATCAGCGAATGGGATTGCGGTCAGGCAGCGGCATTCCAGCCGTGTCCGCCGTACCAGCCGTACCAGCCGTACCAGCCGTACTCGCCGTGTCCTTCGGGGTCCCGATCAGGGCCTTCAACTGATCGGCGGTCAGCGTTGGGATCGGCGGACCGGCGTCCTTGGTGGCAAGAGCCTTGATGGCCGCCGGCGTTTCACCCGGCGGAGGCTCCGGCGAATAGCCGCCGGCCGTGAGCACCGTCCCGCATTCCTTCGGCAGCTGGGCCATCGTCAGCGGCGGCTTGCCGGTCCACGGCTTGGCCCCGGGGATGGGTGGCTTGGCCGCCTCGATCGTGGCCTTTTTCAGCATCGCGTACCAGTTGGCCAGCTCCTGGCCGCAGCCGTCGTCGCCGCTCACGTCCTTCTGGTTCTCGCACCCCTCAGCCCCTGGCGGGCAGTAGAGGCGCACATGGAAATGATAGTGGTGATTCCACCACGGCCTGACCTTGCCGAGCCACGCGGTATTCTTGCCGAGCTGTGATGCCTGCTGGCAGAGCGCTTTCTTGATGGCGGGATGCACGAAGATGCGTGCCACTTGGGGGTAAGAGGCCGCCCGCTTGATAAGCTTCATTTGCATCGGCGTGAACACGCTGGGATCGACGCTGAACGGGTCCTTGAGCATCGACACCGCGCTCATGTCCTCCCGCTCCTGCGGGGTGAGGATGTGGTCAGGCATGGGCGTCAGCCAGATATCGACGTCGAGCCCGATCTGGTGGCTGGTATGACCGGTCAGCATCGGGCCGCCGCGCGGCTGCGACATGTCGCCGACGAGAAGTCCCGGCCAGCCGTCAAGCGCGCGCGCGTCGCTCGCGAAGCGCTCGAGAAAGTCGAGGAGCCGCGGATTGCCCCAATTGCGGTTGCGCGAGAGCCGCATCACCTGCCAGTCGGGACCGTTGATGGGAAGCGCCACGCCTCCGGCAAGACACCCTTTGGCGTAGGAGCCGATCGAGCGGGAGGCGAGCGGCGCTGGGGCAGGTACGGCCCCGAACAGCTCACGCGCGGGCGGTCCCTTGGGTGCAGGCTTCTTGGCAGCTTGCTTCGCCGCAGGCTTTGCCGTCGCCCCAGGCGTGGCCGCGGTCTTGGCGGGCGCGACCTGCTCGGCCGCAACCGCCCCGCAAACCATCACCAGCGTGAGGCCTAAGATCAGCCTGCGCATCGGCCCTCGACTTAGGTTCCTGTGAGCCCCCGATAGAGCCCAACCCTAGCACAAATGATGGCGGCAATTGGAGCCTCCGCGCCTTTCGCATTGCTTGACGCGGGCGAACGCCTCGCGCGGCACTTGTTCAGGCGGCGTTCAGCCGGGGCGCGTATGCTCTTGACCGGCCTTGATCGGGAGCGTGTGCTTCCAAGGTCGGGGACAATGGTGGGTCGCCGTCGGGGTGGGACCCGCGCTCGAGGGAGTGCCGATCGATGAGACGTTCCGTCCTCTTGGCCGCGCTGCTCGGCCTCGTCCTTGCTTTGCCGGCCTTTGCTCAGGCGGAAATCGTGGCCAGGGTCAGCCTTTCGAGCCAGCGCATGAACGTCTATGTGGATGGCGCGCCGCGCTATAACTGGCCGGTCTCCACCGCGCGGCCGGGCTATCGCACCCCTGTCGGCACCTTCAGGCCCACGGCCGTGGTCCGCTATCACCGCTCCACGATCTATAGCGGCTCGCCCATGCCCTATGCGATCTTCTTCCTCCGCGGCTACGCCATCCACGGCTCCTACGAGATCAAATATCTCGGACGCCCTGCGTCGCATGGCTGCGTGCGGCTGCATCCTGCCAACGCTGCCGCACTTTATTCGCTGGTGAAACAATACGGCGCCGGCAACACCGTGATCCAGATCAGCTACTAGCGCGCCGGAAACCCGGCTCGCCTCACGGCCCGTGGGGCAGGCACGCCCTGAGCGCAACCGCCGCCACCACCATGGCGAACGCGATCTGCATGGCGAGCGCGGCTCTCCTTCTCGCTGTCGCGCGGGCGTTAGCGCCGATGCTGGCTGTGCTCCATGGCGGCGTCCCCTTGATGATGGAGCGGATGATGCCGCCGACCTCGACCGCGCCGCGGTCCGTGACGGCGATCCCGGCTTTGCGGGCGATTCGCGCGGCGGCCTCGTCGAAGGGGTAGTTCCACGTGGCGAGCGGGCTCGTGAAGCCGAGCACGATCCGCCGCCCCGCTTTGCTGGCAATGCTGTAGACCGTCTGCACCGAGGTCAGCCCGAAGCTCGAATAGACCTCGTCGCGGGTCTCCACCGCGGCGATCTCCGCATAGGGGATGGCGGCGCGGATCCACGGAAACCAGGGCAGCACGCTCTGCCACCGTGGAAGCCTGAGCCTGAGCGCGTCCGGTGCGACCTCGACCCGCATGGCGAGCGCTGCGGCGAGCAGCAGGAAATAGATGGCGAGCGCCGCGAGCCCGAGCGCGGCCCCCCACAGGGCAAGCCTTCCAGCCACGTTGGCGACGTCGACATAGAGCATGACGAGAGCGAGGGAGAGAAAGACGAGGCCGGCAATGACGAGGAGCGGCGCCAGGAGGAGGATCCTCCAGGGCCCGGCGCTGACCACGAAGGGCCCCTGATCCCCGCCGCTGCCGGTCATCGCCATCTTCCTCGCGTCTCCATCCGAGCCCTTCGCCTTGAGGCCGTATCTCGTGTAGCATTGGCGCCGTCGCGCGGGGGCTAACGCGCTTTTAAGGGCAACGGGGCAGCCAGCTCAAGTCGCTGCCCCATTCAGGGAGGGGGGCATGACTCTGCTGAAATGGGCACTCATCTGTCTCTTGATTTCGCTCGTAGCGGGCGCGCTCGGCTTCACCGGCGTGGCGCGCGGAGCCGCCCAGATATCGAAGGTCCTGTTCTTCATCTTCCTCGTCATCTTCCTCGTCATTTTGATCTTGGCGATCTCGGCCGGTCAGCTCGTCTTCTGAGCGCGCAGCCAGTCGTCAGTGCTCGCAGACTGAGGGCGCCGGAGCGCCCCTGAAGCGGTCGCCCATCCAGGCGAGCGCCTGGCCGACGCTGTCTTTGGCGGCGAAGGTGTGGCTCACGCCATTGAGCAGGATGAACTCCACCCGGGTGCCTTGCTTGCACAGCGCCTCGCCGAATTGCTTGGTGATCTCGGGGCGCACGGTAGTGTCGGCGGTCCCTTGCGCGAGGAACACCGGCGCACCTGCCGGCTCCTGGCCGGGGCTGTTCCGCTGCATGATGCCGCGCCATGGCTCGACCTCGGTGGGATCGGCCTTCAGGTACGTTTCCTGGTTGAGCGGCTTCTCGGCGTTCTCGATGGCCGCGAACTCGGCGATCGATTCGATGCAGTCCGTCGCCATCTTCTCGAACACCGGCATGGCGGCCGGCTCGACGAGGCTTGTCGCCGGGTCGCGGTAGAGCTTCGACCAGGCGTAAAGCGCCATGGCCGTGAGCTCTTTCCCGGTGGGGCTCGCCTTGTCGGCGTCGAACAGCTCGATCAGGTAGGTGGCGGGTGCCGCTGCTGCGACCCCCACGAGCTTCAAGTCCGGGGCATAGCTCGCCGCGAGCTCCCCGGTATAGAGCGAGGCATGTCCGCCCTGGCTGTGGCCCCAGACCGCGAAGCGGTTGGAGGCGCCCGCATCCGGCAGGTCGCGGGCAGCGCGGACCGAATCGAGCACCGCGCGCCCCTCGCTCACCCCGATCAGATAGGGGTGAATGCCGGGGGTCCCGAGGCCCGGATAGTCGGTGGCGACAACGACGTAGCCTTTGGCCATCATCTCGGCCAACCCCCAGATCTGGCCGGCAAGGTCCGGCATGAGCGAGGGGGCGCAGGCCTCGACCACGCCGCTCGTCGGATGCGCCCAGGCGATCACGTTGCGCCCTTCCGCCGGCGGTGCGCCGGGCGGGATGAAGATCGCCCCGGACACCGCGATCGGCTCGCCGTCCAAGCCCGTCGACCGGTAGAGAATACGGAAGGCGGTGCTGCCGGCACCACTCGGACCCCCGCCTGCAAACGGCCAGACCCTGATGATGGACCCCGGTTTCCCGGAGACCTCGCCAGGCTGCACGTCGTAAAGGGCCCTCGCCTCCTGGCCAAACCCGAGACTGAGGCAAAGAGCAAGCGCCGCCCCAGCGGCGAGCCGCAAACCATGGTCGATATAGTGCATTCCTACCCCCGGTTGATCGCAACGGCCGATGATAGCCTGACCTTCCGGCAGTTTCGCAACAGCAAGCTTCGCCTCCTGGGAGATAAGCGAAAGATGTAGCCATTTCATTCCGCAAGCATCCGGGGCACAATCGGCCCCGAGAACGCAAAATCAGCCCGCGACCAGCCAAGCGGGCGCCTGAAAGCAGGGGGACTAGCCAGAATGTCATCAGCCACAAGCACGCTCGACGCCCTCATCAACCGTGTCGGCGGGATCGCGACGCCCTTCTCCGTCGAGTTGCCGGACGGGCAGATGCGGGACATCGGTCAGGGCAAGCCCGAGTTTCACGTGGGCTTGCGCAACGATCGTGCGCTCAGGGCGGTGCGGACGCTCGACGAGGCCGATATCGCTGAAGCTTACCTCCATGGCGACTTGGACATCGAGGGCGACATGCTGAAGCCCTTCGCGCTGCGCGCCTCCCTCGACGACCGGCATCCGCTGGTGGCGGCCTGGCGCTTCATCCAGCCTCTGCTGTTCGGACAGGTCTACACCAACAAGCAGGCGATCTCGTCCCACTACAATGCCGATCCGAAACTCTTCTTGAGCTTCCTCGACCCCGTCTTCCCGGCCTACAGCCAAGGCGTCTACACCAATGACGACGAACCGCTGGCCAAGGCGCTCGAGCGGAAGTTCGACTGGGCCATCGAGCAATGCCAGCTTTCACCGGGCAAGTCGGTGCTTGAGATCGGCCCCGGCTGGGGCGCCTTCGCCGGCCACGCGCTGCAAGCCGGCGTGCGCTTCACCGGCATCACTAATTCGGAGGTCTCGCAGATCTATCTCAGATCGAAGCTCGCCAATTTCGGCGACCGCTTCGACATTCTGCTCACCGATTTCTACAATTTCGAGCCGAAAGAGAGGTTCGACTCGATCGTCATCATGGGCGTCATCGAGCACCTGCCCAATTACGAGCGGGTGCTGAAGAAGTTCGACCGGCTGCTCAAGCCCGGCGGCCGCGTCTTCCTCGACGGCAGCGCCGCCAAGAAGAAATACGAATTGTCGACCTTCATGGTGCGGCACATTTATCCCGGCAACCATTCCTTCCTCGTGCTCGACGATCTCTTGAACAAGCTGGCCAAGACGGAGCTCGAGCTGATGGAGGTGCAAAACGACCGCTGGAGCTATTTCCTCACCTTCAAGCAGTGGGCGCTCAACCTCGAGGCCAACAAGGGCTACGTGCAGCGGACCTTCGGCGACTTCGAGTTCCGCAAGTTCCGCCTCTATCTGTGGGGGGCGGCTTACGAGTTCCTCTCCCGCAACCTCGATTGCTACCGGCTGATCCTGGAAAAGCCCAAGGACGCCGCTTGAGGGTATTGTCCCCTCTCGCTTGCGAGGGCCTTGCGCGGCGCTTTGCCACGCGCCATTTAAGCTCTGGCTAACCTAGTCTTGGCTAGGTGGAACCCTTTGAGGGATAAGCGCATTTCTATCACGCAGGGCCGATGCGTCCGCGCGAGGGGAAGAGGCGGGAGCCATGGCGAGTTTGGCGTATTCAGACTGCATTACGCCGGGTTCAGTCATCTTCCGCGCCTTGCAGCAGGCCCTGCAACCAGGGGACGGGCTGCTCGAATGGCTGCCCATCGGCGTCTACGCCTGCGATGCCGAAGGCTATCTCGTCCAATATAACCGCCGTGCCGCCGAGCTCTGGGGCCACGCTCCCAGTGTTGGCAGTCGGCAACATCGTTTCTGCGGCGCCCATCGGGCCTATGGCTCGAATGGCGAGCCGCTCACTTCGTCGGATGCTCCCATGGCC
>JAENXG010000374.1 GCA_016649675.1 Methyloceanibacter sp. | reverse complement strand
GCCAGATTTTGCCCCGCGATCTCCATCAGTCCGAGGGCATCGTCCAGCTCGCGATAGGCCAGCAAGCCGGCGTCGGAGGTGATATCGGAGCCGTGGAACTCGAGCTTCAGTCGGCGGTCGAAATTGAGCCGAGGAGCGTTCGATTCCGATTCACCCGTTGGGTGCGCCATGATTGCCCTCGATCCAATGATATAAGCTGCTGAATCTTATATCTGAATCGGCGCGAGGGCTGCGCAACTCAATGCTTCATCTGGGAAATGCGGGATTCAGCCTCCTTGAGATCGGCCCGGGGAGCATCATCGCCTTCTCCAGCACTTTTGGTCACTGACGCGAACTGTCTCGGTTTAGAAAACGGCTCGCGCGAGGCCTGCCTCTCCTGGCGTACCCACTTCAGCATCTAAACCCGCCAAGGCCTAAAAAGATGCCCGCGCCATCTGAAAAGAAGCCCGGCAGCGCGACCACCGGGCTTCTCGCGCTTAGAGGCGCTGACGCGGCAAAGGCAGGACCGCGCTTACTCCCTCAACACGGGGTCAAGTTCTGGTGTTCCGTCAAGTCAGCGTCAACGCGTCGCCCAAAATGTCAGCCGGCATCCCTCTGGTCAGGCAACCTTGGCCTGAGCCTCGTCTTGCGTGAAGCTTCACTCCGCCGTCTCGACGGAGGATGCGGTTTCTCTCCGCATGATCCACGAGCCATCAGGACAACAAATCCGATACGTGAAAGTTATACCGAGCGAGCAGGGGTTTGAGTAGGTTCCCGAGGACGAGATCATAAAAGGCTACGAGCACACCAAAGGCCATCACGTTCTGATCAGGCCCGAGGAACTCGACGACCTCAAGCTTAAAACTCCACAGCTGAAGCTCAAGGCGTTGCAGGCCCCGCCGGTCCCGAACGCTGATTGCGGGCCCCGCTTTGACTTTGGGGATCGACCGGCCGCCTTGACCAAATGGCGTCAGCCTGGTCCTGCTGGCTGGGCTCGTGTATCTGAAGCTGTCGCATACTCCATCCTAAGTGCGCCGAGCTTAGCACCGGCGGCTCGTCGGTACTGGATGTCCGCTTTGGGTCAAAAGCTGACTACGTGTCGCTTCGTCGAATTGGTCCGCTTCGTGCCAGAAGCGGACATGGGCTACAGTCAGGGAGCGCGAAACGCCGAGCGCAACATCAACTAATCGACGAGAGCGGCACTCACTTATCTCGCCTGGCGCATACGCGCGAGCTAAACAGTTCCCTCATGGTGAGGAGCGCCTTTTGCTGCGATTCCGAGAATGAGGGCGCCACCCTTCGACACCCTGCAGCACCTCCTCAGGCAGAGTGAGCTATTACGCGGGCGGCTCCGTCGGCTTGAGGAAGCGCGAATAAATCCAGCCATTCGCGGACGTGGCGGGGTCGGTGACTTGCACCCAGTTCTTGTCCCGCGCGGCGACGCGGAGCTTGAGACCCTTTTCCGCCACCTTCACCGTCTCCGATGACTGCTGTGGCCGTGCGTGCATGTCGACAGGCCTGACGATTTCCACCCACTCGACCGGAGCTTCCGCTGCCTCGCCCAACGCGAAAGCGCCGTCGTGTGGGCGAGTTGGGGCCGTAGGTTTGATGGTCACCACTTTGACGGTTGTGACCTTCACCAAAGGTTCAGTCTTCGCCGCAGGCTTGGGCTGCGGCGGGGGCGGTAAAGCCTCGACGGGCTTGGGTGCTTCGGCTCGCGCGATTTGCTCGAAGGGATTGCTCTCGACGGCACTGACCGTTTCGGCCTTGGCGGGATCGGCGGCGACGTTCAGTCGCGTTTCGGACTGGGCTAACAAAGCTCCGTCCGCAGCAAGCAATTCGATGCGCATGTCGGACGCGCCGCTTCGCGCTTGCGATAGTCGCAACCGGAGATCGCCGATCTCGTCGGGGCGCAGGCTCCATCCAGTTGCGCCATAGGGACGGCCTTCTGAGAATGAGGCGCCGTCAGGCATGGCGCTGACCGCGATGACGCAGCGAGACGGGAGTCTATCTGTAGTATCGATGGCGATGGGGAAGTCGATCTCCTCCCCAGCCTTGGCCTCGATCCTGTCCGGTGAGGAGAGCGCAATTTCCGGCGCGGTTGAGCCTGGCTGCGCCAATCCGGTCGAGTTGGGCGTGCTTGCCGCGCTCAGACCGCCAGCAGGAAGCATCGCGCCATCCGCGTGCGGCCGCATCGTGCCTTGCCACAACAGAACGAAGAGTATTGCCGTTGGAACGAGCGCAACGCAGACCAGGGCTGAGATCAGGCCCTTTACGGAGTGCCCCTTTGAAACAGGAGGAGCGGCTTCCGGCCCTGGCAAGTTGGCCTCGTCATTTCCCTCGTTTTGCGGCTCGGGCGCGAAGCGCTCCGCTAGCGCCGCAATGTTTGGCTTCGAAACGGCTACTCGGCTGACCGGAAGCTCTAACGAGAACCGCTCGCCCAAGTTTTTAGGGGGCGGACGCATTTGGTAATCGGACTTACGGAGCACTGACGATCGCATGACACTCTCCTAAAGGAGCTGCTATTGAAGAGGTGTCATTTTGATCACTGTCAAGTCTTATCCCTCTCATGCCATAATAAAACCGCGATTCCGCTACAGGCGCGCCCGAATTTACTCACACCCGATTAGAATCAACGGGCGCTAAACAGCTCGTTAACCAATAAGAGCTTGTGGAGATGGCGTG